>JBBSTQ010000190.1:0-6571 GCA_038235745.1 Sphingobacteriales bacterium | reverse complement strand
GAACCTCTAATTTTAAGCAAGCTAATTACCGTATTGTCTTTTAGAAACTTCTCGTTAGACACTACCCAACCAGCAGATACTGCTGGGAAAAAGCCAAATCGGTTTCCAGGCGCAAATTGCTCTGACCCATTATAACCAGCATTCAGTTCAAATAGGTATCTCGAATCATAGGCGTAAGTTCCTCTGGCGGCGAAACCAATAAGATTGAATGGCAATTGCGCATCAACAATATTTTTTTGTTGGTTATACAACAACAATCCTGTTACTGCATGTTTGCTATTGAAAGTTCGGTTATAGTTTAAATAGGCTTGCACATTGCTTAAAGAAGTAAAAAATGATGCTCCTGATACATTCAATGTTGTGTTTTCATCGGCATTGTATCTTCTAAATGATACCGTTGGCTTTCCGTCTGCATCCAAATTATTTGGGTCAATAACCTGTACGTACTTCTGATAATTTTTAGCACCAAAAAGGTTGTTGGTCGACCGGGAGTCAAATGAAATTACTGCCTTTGTGGATAAGCCCTTGGTTATAAAATCAAGCCCTTGCTCCATACCATAAGTCGCCAGTATATTGCTTCTAGTTTGTTGGGTATAACCTGCTCTGTTAATCTGCCCGTAAGCTGGATGTGGTACTATGGAGTTGGTAATTACCTCTCCGTCGGGAGTTAATGGGCCAGGGTCAGTTGCATTCATGTCATTCATGAAAGTCAATATGAACAACGCAGGAGATTGTCCTGATAATTGATCGTTGCTGTTTGGGAATAGGCTAGTAGTACCAGCGGGCATATTTTGCTTTTCCAAATAACCGGCAACATTTAAAAATGCTTTTAAACTTTTGTTTAATTGCACATCAATGTTTGATCTAAAATTGTAACGGTTTAAAGAAAAACTAGGGTCGTATGGTAAATTGGACTCTGTTTTGAATTGTCCACCTTGATTTAAGAACCCCGCATTAACAAAGTATTTCATCGCTTTACTTGCACCAGAAACATTAAGGTTATACCGTTGTTGCTTAGAGAAATCCTTCATTAAAAGTTCTCTCCAATTTGTATTTGGGTATCTTAACGGGTCGTCTTGGTTTTTGTAATGGTCAAGTGCATCTTGGGAATAAGCAGCGCCTAGTCCATCATTGGTTTGTGCTAAATTTCTAAGTGTTGCGAATTCGAAAGAGTTCACGGGCTGGGAGATTCTTGTAAAGTTCTGCAAACCACTTTCTGCACTAAAGTTAATAGAAGGTATTTCTGACGTACCTCTTTTAGTGGTCACCAAAATAACGCCGTTTGCACCCCTTACACCAAACAATGCGGTAGAAGAAGCGTCCTTTAAAATAGTAACGCTCTCTACCTCATTAGGGTCAATATAAGTTAACTCTCTTTCTACCCCATCAACCAATACAATCGGGCTTTGTCCGTTGACAGTTCCCTGCCCTCTAATATAAAGTTGTGTTAAATCACGCCCTGGTTCGCCACTTTTTTGAATCGAGGTTAAACCCGGTAATCGCCCAGCAAGCGTCACTGCTAAGTTTGCAGCCGGACTTTGTTTAATCTCTTTGGTTTGTATAGAGCTGATTGCGCCAGTAACACTTATTTTTTTCTGGGTACCAAAGGCTACCACCGTAACTTCATCAAGTCCTTTAATGCTAGAACTTAAAGAAACATTAATTTTGGTTTCTCCGTTTACAGGAATATTTCTATTCTCATAGCCTACATATCTAAACAGTAATGTCCCATTTGATGGTACGCTTAAGGAGAATTTTCCATTGATGTCGGTTTGTGTACCTGTTGTGGATCCTACCAAAGTTACAGAAACACCTATTAAGGTACTGTTATCAGTTGAATCTCTAACCGTTCCATTAACGGTAATATTCTGCTGTCCGAATGCTAGAGAACTAACAATCATTAAAACACTGAGGATTGTCAAATTTCTACAGCGATAGAGTAGAGTTATAAATTTCATATTGTAATTATTTAGTTTTAGTTGGTATTTACTCGTTTGTGGTTTAAGCCATTTTTCCTGGATGAGGATTTTCTGGTGTTCCGATTGTTGGCGGGGCACTTAAGTCGATTTCTAGATTTAAGTCTTTCCAATAAAACTTTAACGGATCGTCCTTATCCCTCCAATCACTATAAACGCCTTCCCAATCAATACAGTGTAAATGCGGACTTCGTACTGCGACAGGACCAATTTTTTTATCACTTAATGGCTGAAATCTACAATCCATCGAAATTCTCATTTTGTCCTCAGAATTATTATCAATCCCTTGGTGTACAGTTAAACTATGAAAAATTAAAACATCGCCAGCTCTAAATTCACTTGCAACCCACTCGGCTTCTTTAGGTACTCTAATACCTATCATTCCAGCTCCTTCCGCAGCATGTTCTGGTAGCAATCCCCAATTATGCGATCCCGGTACTAAAGTTAAGCCACCCATTTCTGCGGGGCAATCCCCTAAAGTTATCCAAGTAGTCCAAGTGTTTTCTGTACCCCTAACATGAAAAAAATCTTGGTGCGGAGGCGTAGTGTATTGCTGTGCTAATGGGAATATAGTACGCAAAATTTTAAGAGGATGAACCAACGTGGCTCCTCCAAACATTAAATCCAATGCTTTAATTAAGTTTGGATGATGTGCCAACGCATGAAAAGAACGTAGCTTTTGTACTTCTTTATAAAAGTTGGTGTAATCTGGGTTGGTAGATGATTCTACAATCACAAATCCCGGAGCACCTACCCCATCAGTTAAAGGGACATCTTTTTTCAAAAAGTCGTGTCTATCGCAAATTTCAAGCACATCTTTTCTTAACTGTAAAACATCTTCTCTTGGCAGTAATCCTCTGAAGAATAAATATCCCTCTTTCTGAGCTCTTTCTTGTAATTTTTCTGGTTGTTGTAGCAGAGATGTGGATTCCTTAAAAGGCTCCAAACTCTGGATTGTATCCATTGCCATAAAGTAAAAATTTTGGTAGTAGTTATAAAATTGGTTTGTGTAAATCCGCGACCGTTCAGTCCGAATTACATTACAAATAAGACCCTTAAAAATTGGAATGGCAAGCCAACCACACTTCAATTCGTTAAAACCCACGGTTTTTTTTAATTATATATTTTCAACAACATGACTTAAAAAGCATATTAATTAACTGATTAACAAATAATTGAATAAATCTATGTATTTCAATAATATGCGTTCAGTAACATAACATAAAAATTTGTTCAATAAGCTTTTAGTGCTCACAGCTATGTTTCTGAGTAGTTTTACTTAGTGTTAAGTAAATTAACTATGAGTGAGTTGCGGTTACCCACCCCCCCTTCTATCAAAGATGGTGGCTTGTTTTTAATGAAAGTATTTTATATTTACATTATTAATCATATAACTGATAAACAATAAATTAACATGTGTTTTAAAAGATTATTTTATTAAATTGTTGAATTGTATAAACTACCGATTTGCATAACTTCAACTTAGTTATTTGTTTTTACTACTTAATTTTATTCATTTGTGATTCAAATCATTTTATATCCTATTTATAATTCCTAAACAAAAATGAATTTTATACTTGGTTTATTCCTACATGCTGTCGGCGGCTTTGCATCCGGAAGTTTCCTTATCCCTTTTAAAAAGGTTAAAATGTGGGCTTGGGAAAGCTATTGGCTAATTAGCGGTGTAGCCGCCTGGGTTATTATGCCGTGGCTTATCGCCTATTTTACTGTTCCAGACCTATTGTACTTATTCCAAGTTGCGCCGTTGGAGACCATAAAGTGGTGCGTGATTTTCGGCTCTTTATGGGGTCTTGGAAGTATAACTTTTGGTTTATCCATGCGTTACTTAGGCTTCTCGCTGGGTTTTTCAATTACGCTTGGTTTGTGTGCCGCGTTAGGCACACTGGTTCCACCGATATTTGAAGGAACTTTTTTACAACTACTTTCAACTACGTCAGGACTGGTAACACTTTCTGGTGTGATGGTTTGCCTGCTTGGAATTGGCGTTTGCGGATGGGCAGGTATCCGAAAAGAGAAGCTTTTAACAGTAGAGCAGAAACAAGAGACAATTAAAGAGTTTGATTTTAAGCGAGGACTTTCAGTTGCGCTAATTTCCGGAATTCTAAGCTCTTGTTTTGCATTTGGACTTAGCGTAGGCAAACCAATTGCTACGCTTGCGGTAGCGCAAGGGGTTAATCCTTTATGGCAAAACAACGGTGTCTTGATCTTAGTTTTAATGGGAGGCTTTGTGACCAACATCATCTGGTGCCTTATCTTAAATTTTAAAAACAATACCGCAGGAGATTATGTAAAACCAACCGGCGTTCAACTAAAAAATTACTTTTTCTCCTCGCTCGCTGGTATAATTTGGTACTTACAGTTTATGTTTTATGGAATGGGTTCCACAAAAATGGGAGAATACGATTTTGCCAGCTGGACCATCCACATGGCTTTTATAATTGCATTTAGCAATATTTGGGGCCTTTATTTTAACGAGTGGAAAGGCTCAGATAAAAGAACGATGAGAATTATTGTTTCAGGGATCTTAATTGTTGTGTTGTCAACTGTGTTTATCGGTGCTGGCAGCTACCTACAGTCTTTAGGTCGTTAATTCAAATTACCTTAACTATTAAATTAAAGAAAATGAAAATTTTATACTTCTGCCCAATATGGGGGATGGTTCCGGATTATGTTGAAAAATTGGACGGTAACCTTCCGAAAATATTAGAAAAGATAAAACAAGCTGGCTATGATGGGATTGAAATGGCGATACCTACAGATGACCAGCAGAAACACCAATTACGTACTTTGTTGAATGATTTTGAACTTGAAGTGATTGCATTACAACACGCCGCCAACGGTGACGATTTAGAAGCATATGTTGATTCATATAAAGAGCATATTACATCAGCCAATGATGTTAAACCGTTACTGATTAACTCGCACACTGGTAAAGACTATTTTTCGATGTATGACAATCAGGCAATTATTAGCGAGGCAAGAGTGCTAGCCATCAAACTCGATGCTAAAATTCTCCACGAAACTCACCGCGGCAGGTTTAGCTTTCACTCGGCTACCACACAGCAATATCTCAAAAACCACCCTGACCTAAGGTTAGTTGCAGATTTTTCGCATTGGTGTAATGTTTCAGAATCTCTTTTAGAGGAACAGCGAAGCAATGTTGCAAATGCGATCAGTCGTACAGATCATATTCACGCCCGGGTGGGTTACAATCAAGGACCACAAGTTAATGATCCAAGAGCTCCTGAATGGGAAACAGCACTAAACGCACACTTGCAATGGTGGGACGAAATTGTAAAGACAAAAAAAACTGCGGGAGAAGAGTTTTTGACCATAACACCTGAATTTGGACCGCCACCTTACATGCCTGTAACTCCGTATAAACAATCTCCGTTGGCAGAACAATGGGAAATTAACTTATGGATGAAGAACTTTTTAAAAGACCGTTATTCTTGAAGAAAACAGATAAGTTCTAGGTGCTAACGGTTAAAGTAAACTTGCATTTGAACTCATGTTTTTCGATATTACGCTTAACGCCACTAAATTATAAATCTTGTTGATATGAATTTTGAAGAAGAGCAGCTGAATAAGATTGTATCGTCAATTGCCTTGATTTTAAATAACGATCATTCCGTGAAGGCTATAAATTCTGTTGGTCTTCAAATCCTAAATAAAACTGGTCGCCAATTGATTGGGAAAAAGTTTAATCCGCTTCAAGAGGATTTTAAAACGGATGAAAATAATGTACAGCATTTTTCCAGCTTACAGTGGGCAAATTTAATTGAGGTTATACCCATGCCCGTTTTTGTAAAGGATAGGGAACACAGGTGGATTATAGTGAACGATGCCTTGTGCCGCTTACAGAACATGACCAAGGAACAGCTTATAAATAAAACCGATTACGATTTTTTTTCGCAAAACCAGGCAGATAAATTTTGGAAGGAAGAGGAAGTAATATTTGAGACTTCAAAAGAGCTGTTTACGGAGGAACCTTCCATAAGAAACGATCAGGAATCGTATGTGCTAATAAAAAAAACACTTTTTAGAACGGATAGTGGCGAAGATTTTTTGGTGGGCTGTTGCATTGATATTACCGAACGGAAAAAAGCGGAGTTGGCCTTAATTGACAGCGAAAGACGCTTTAGATCGCTGATACAAAACTCGCCCGATTTAATTCTCATCTTAGACAAAACCACCTGCGTAAAGTACGTGACGCCCTCTTTTGAGCGCTTATTTGGCTATCCGCAAAAAGAAATGCTTGATGGTTCATTGGTAAAACTTGTTCATACAGATGATGTTTATAATTTTATTAAGCAGTTTTCAGAAGTTTCAAATTTCGGCAAAGACTTGGTTGCAGAAATCAGGCTAAAAAAACGAAACGGCGAATTTGTGATATTGGAATGCTTTTTAAAAAACTTATACTACGATCCCGCGGTAAACGGCGTAGTAATTAACGCATCAAATGTGACCACAATTAGAAAGCAGGCACAGGAAATTGAAGAAATGAACTTGTTGTTGCAACGTGATAACATGCGGTTACAGGTAGATTTAAGGCATGAGGTTGAAGCAAGGGT
>JBBSTQ010000189.1:0-6576 GCA_038235745.1 Sphingobacteriales bacterium | reverse complement strand
ATGTTGAATGAATTTGATGAGCCTTGCAATTAACGCAAGCTAAAGAATCATCTGTTAGTTGATTACTTGAATAAATACTTAACATATTAAGCGTAATTAAATTTTGTGCAATTATATGGTTTTATACCAAAATAAATATCTTAAGATTGATATTTGCGTCTATCTTTATTTTTCTTAATGCTGATTCTTTAATGAAATTAAATACTTTTAATAGGTTAAACTTTCATAAAAAACGAAAAGTGTGTTCGATATAAATTACACCCGAGTGGTAATAGCTAAAATTAACTCTTTAAAACCACAAACACGACGCTTATGGGGCAAAATGGACGTTGCACAAATGCTGGCTCATTGCAATGTAACCTATGAAATGGTGTATGAGAATAAGCACTCAAAACCAAACTTTTTTATGTTTTTCATCTTAAAAAAAAATAATCACTAACGAGAAACTATACAAAAAAAATTCTGGTACAGCTCCTGCATTTTTGATTGTTGACGAAAAAGTTTTTGAAACAGAAAAAACCCGATTGATTCAGTACATTAACAAAACTTACGATTTAGGAGAAGCTTATTTTGATAATCAAAAATCTCTTTCTTTTGGCAAACTCAATAAAACCGAATGGAACAATATGTTTGCTAAACATTTAGACCATCATCTGCAACAATTTGGTGTTTAATTACGACAGTCACAAACGAATTCTTTAATAAAATAAGAAAGCCCGAAACAAATCAGTTTCGGGCTTTCTTATTTTTAATTATTGACAATTAAAAGCTATTCTTCATACTATTATTCAAAGTTCTAGCGCTCCAATAACCACTAGCTATAATTCTTCTGATGGTGTAAAGCGGTTCTTTATCGTCTCTTTTTTGAGCTAAAGCATAAGCTGCTCTGAATCCGCGTTTTTTAAGTTGAGGAATTCCTTCAGCATTCCAAAGACCAAAAGGATATGCAAATTCTAAGATTTTCTTTCCGGTAATCTCTTCTAGTTTAGCGGTAGGCTTATCTAATTGAGTAACCCAGTCGTCGCCAGCGTATTTTTTGAAATTTTGATGGTCATAAGTATGGCTGCCAATGGTGTTTCCACGATCAGATAAGTCTTTGATGTTCTCTTTACTCATATAATGTACCCTTCCATTTCTACCGATGGAAACCGTCATGATGAAATAAACACCTTTATAACCGTATTTGTCCAACACCTTAGCGCCAACTTCATACTGATCGTAATCAGTATCGTCAAACGTTAACATTACTGGTTTCTCTGGCAAAGCATCGCCGTAAGCCAAGTAATTATATAATTGCTCGGGCAAAATTGAATTGTAGCCACTGTCTGATAGCATTTTAATGTGCTCTTTGAAGGTGTTTACAGGGATAATATAATCTTTAGCACTTTTAGAATCTGAGGCTTTCCAATCCCTAATTTGGTGATAGCACAAGATAGGCACTTGTTTACGAGCCAAAATTGTAGCGGCATCATCAGGCTTTCGCCCTTTGTGGTCTATTGTTTTTGGAGTTTCAGGTTTTACACCTATTTCTTCTGCTGTCGCAATTGCAGAACTATCTGCCGAACCAGCAATCGTTTCACTAGTTTTTGAGTTTGAGGAGTTGCATCCGTAGCAAAAGATCAGCGACAAAAGGCTGATGCTCAATATTGTTTTTTTCATTTTGTTGACTGTTCTTAATTCGCAAAACTAAATCAAATGTTTTGTTTTTTTGGGACGATTTATAAACAAATGTTAAGAGTGCTTTTAATCGAAAGACTTATCATCCTGCACTTATCAATGTCATGTTGTAAAAAAGCCCTGAGCTTAAAGTTTCGGTTTGAAATTATGCTTGAAGACTTTCAAAGCACTATCTTCTCCAAAGTAAAAAACAATGATGCTTTAAAACAATGGCTCTATTTGCTATCGATGTCACTGGTTCGTATCAGTTTTTTGTTCAAAAACTCATTTATACCCAAGGACGAAAGCTCTCTGCCGTATCCACTTTGGTTTGTACCCCCGAACGGAAGATCTGGTTGCGAAGCCGTAGGGTGATTGATAAACACCATTCCAGAGTTTATTTTCGTTGCCATTTGTTGACCTCGTTTTTCGTCGGCCGTAAAAATTGAAGCACCCAACCCAAAACGGGTATCGTTTGCCAACGCAATTGCTTCCTCCTCAGATTTTACCCTAAATACTGTAGCGACCGGACCAAAAAGCTCCTCGTGATAAGCAACCGCATCTTTAGGCACATCTTCCAAAATAGTAGGCTGCATAAAGTATCCCTTTCTATCAAAACGTTTACCGCCCGTTAGTAACTTTGCACCAGCTTTTACAGATTTCTCAATTTGTTCTTCCAGTCCTTCCAAACCTGATTTGCTACTTAACGGACCAAGTTTTGTTTCTTTTACCATCGGGTCACCAGGTTGCATCTGCTCTAGTCCTGCTTTAAATTTCGACAAGAACTCATCGTAAACTTTGTCCATTACAATAAATCTTTTTGCGGCAATACAAGCCTGACCGCAATTCTGCATTCTGCCGTAAATTGCCCAATTTACCGTTTTGTCCATCTCTGCATCTTCTAATACGATAAATGGGTCACTTCCTCCCAGTTCCAACACAGATTTTTTTAAGTTTTTCCCAGCGGCTGCAGCAACACTTGCGCCTGCTTTTTCACTTCCTGTTAAAGATATTGCCTTTATAATTGGGTTAGCAATTAATTCCTCAACCGTATCCGTACTAATGAATAAATTGGTATATAATCCCTCCGGTGCGCCTGCGTCAGCAAATAGTCGTTCGATAGCTAAAGCACATTGTGGCACATTAGAAGCATGTTTCAGTAAAATACAGTTACCCGCCATAATGTTGGGAGCCGCAAACCTAGCGACTTGGTAATAGGGATAATTCCACGGCTCAATACCCAATAAAACGCCAATTGGCTCTTTTCTCATAAAGGCCGAACCCTTTGCGGGACTAAGTGGCTCATCAGCTAAAAATTCAGAAGCATTTTTAGCATAATATTCGTAAATGGATGCACTCAACTCTACTTCGCCCATGCTTTCTTCTATACGCTTCCCCATTTCCAAGGTAATCAACGACGCCAATTCTTTCGCTCTTTCTCTCATCAAATCAGCTACTTTTTGTATAATTAGTTTTCTGTCGTCAATGCTGTGGTTGCGCCAATTTTCAAAACAATCGGTTGCTTTCTTCAGTTTTGCCTCTAAAGTTTTCGTATCGAATTCTTCAAAAGACTTTAATTTTTCTTCGGTAAACGGATTTATTGTTTGAAATGACATAGCTTTTTTTATTTAATGTTTGGACATAAATTTACAATAACAGTGCCATGTAGATGGGTGTTTTTTGCTTCGGCTATTATCAAAATCTTTGTGAAAATCAGTGATTAGAATTGCCACCGAACTATTTTCATTAAACAGATATAAAATCTGTTTTTAAACTAGTCTGGAAAAAAAACAACCAGTTAGCTAGAATTGACCCAACTAGCCCAATTATTTTCTGCTGATGAAACTATTTCCTTTGATGTAGTAGCGGTACGGTAAGTCGGCACCTTGGGTCAGCCCAATTCTAGTGGTTGTTATCATCTCAAAATCTTCAACTTCCCTATTGCGGATGTAAATATTACTACCGATAAGTGAAATGCCGTTATGTAACTGTCGGTTAATTCCCATGGCTGTAGTTAATTTTGCAGGGCCGTTGCATAAATTTTTAAGTCCTTTCTCGGTTGTTGAATCAATGGAATTGTTGCGGTAGCGAGCGAAACCTGTTTTAAAGGCTTCGTTTCTTCGCAATCCCATCAGTTGGATGCCTTTGGTGGGTTCTAAAGCTCTAATCAGCACCGCCTCTCCTATTCCTTTTGCACCAGTGACTACATTGATACAATTGTAATGGTTGTAAATTTGATAAACATACAACGTTCCTGCCTCATTAAACATCGAAGCATTACGTGGTGTCTCCCGTCGATACGCATGGCAAGCTGGGTCTCCTGTTAAATAACCCTCAGTTTCCACGATGACACCAGCTGTTAGTCCTTCTGGGGTTTCGTGAACTAACTCACAGCCAAGTAAAAGCTGTGCGAGTGTGAGCGTATCTTGGTTTCGATAGAAATCTTCCTGGAGTTTGGTCATGGTGCGTTGTAGATGAAAAAGAATTAAGTTTAGCGGTATATTAAAATTTTGTTTGACTTCCAATTCTAGGATAAAAAATGGGTCTCCAATTCCTAATTTCCCAGTCTAGTTGATTTGTCTTCGTTAAGTGTTTGCTAAACCAACTTTTACACCAAAATATTGAAAACTGCCACAGCATGTAAAATAGCCTTGTAATGATGCAAAAAAAAGAAAAACTCTAAACAACCTTCGGCAGAATAATTATTGTAAACCTCTTGCTTTCAAACAAACGTACCAAGCTTTTTAATAGCTATAACTCAATCAAAATTTGGCAAATATAAAACCATCTAGCATTAACCGACATTGCTTTAAATCGTTATAAACAGCGACTTAGGATAATGGTTTAACATTGCTTTTTCAAGAAAAGAAAAATACTGAGTGGTTATTTGTGGGTTGGGCTGCGAATAAAGCTACTAAACCTAAATTGAAATTAACCACAATAGCCGGTGTAGGCGTTGGTAGCAAAAGAAAAGACATGGAAGATGCTTACGTGATTGACGTTGCTAAAACATCTTTAGGTTATGAATTCTCCACTAAAGCAGCCGATCTATTCGGGATTTTTGACGGTGCTACTAAAAATGCTGAAATTACCAATTTGTGGAGCGGTGTAAGCTGTACTTTTAGGTAGTAGAGCATACTATAAATTACTTTTGAAATAACATATACTAGACCAAACAAAATCTTTCGCATAAGAATATAGTTGATTTGTTTTTTGTTGCGCTTCGTTCTTTCCACGTCCTTCACACTAACCTCATCACATGCTGATCTATACGCCTCATATTAAGGCAAAACACCACAGGCTTTGTTAGATAAGTACATCGGGTAGCGTGTCCCAATTTTATGAGCGGGGTCAACATTTCAAACAACGGAGGCACTTGCCCACTCATTTAATTCCCCTGCGACCTATAGTAGATTGGGCTGTTTTTTGCCTTTTTTTACAAAGTACCAATACCTGTTTTCCTCGTTTCTAATCAATTGCGCTTTTTTAAATAAATCAAGTTTATCGTTCTCTTCTAATTTTTTCAAGAAGTCTCTAAGTGGCAAACCATCTTTATAATCAACCTTAAACACCCCACCTTTAACAAAATGCTCCATTAAATCTTTAGCCTGTACCTCTTTTATTTTCGGGTTAAGCTTAAAATAATCAGCTACAATTTGATCTATTGCACTTGCTTTTTGGATATTAATTTCAGATAACATTTTTTGATATATATAATGATGATTGAATAAACTGTCTCTCTCCTTTACCCTAACAAAATTGTACAGTAAAGATTGAAATGGCAAATTTACTTCTTTTTATTGTTCTGATGCAAGGCGATGGTTTTTATTATGGAGCTGTTTGTTTTAAATTTTGAGTTGGAACGGCTGTCTAATTTTCGCCACCCTTTGAGTCGATAGTTCATAAAAATGTATCAGATTTTTTTTGGTTTTCAAATCATTTTCGTGTGCACTAAAATCATTTTCTCTCCTATAAACTCAAAAATCTTATCAATACTCTGCTCAATATCAGCTAACCAAGCTTTGCTCTAATATCCATAGATTTTAACTTTCGTAGCATCCCGGCCTCTTTAAAGCTAACTCGCCACTTGGAAATCGCTAAGACAACTCTACCTTACCTGCCCATTCCCAATCACCACCCACTTTTCCGTAACCAATTTTTCCAATGCAAAAGGTCCTCTGGCATGCAATTTCTGTGTAGAAATACCGATTTCTGCACCTAAGCCGAAAACACCGCCATCTGTGAAACGGGTGGAAGCATTTGCATAAACTGCCGCTGCATCAACTTGGTTTAAAAATTCTTCTATCTTTTCTGGGTTCTCGCTCACAATTGCTTCCGAGTGTTTAGAGGAGAATTTTTTGATATGGCTCAGCGCTTCTTCTGAACTGTTGACTACTTTAACCGAGCATTTTAACGATAAAAACTCACGACCAAAATCTTCGGCTGTTGCTTCCTGCAAGTACGGATAATGAACCGATTTTAAGATGGGATATGATGCTTCATCGGCAAACATTTCCACCTCATGTTCTTTTAATAAACCCGCAATTAAATATAAAGCATCTCTTGCGATATCTCTATCTAAAACAATAGTATCTAATGAATTACAAACAGACGGACGCGTTACTTTTGCATTGCAAACTATGTTAGCCGCCATCGTTAAATCAGCGGATTGTTCTACGTACGTATGGCAAACTCCCGCTCCTGTTTCGATCACTGGAACTTTGGCATTTTCGCGAACAAACTCAATCAACTGTTGCGAACCTCTTGGAATCAAAATATCCACATACTTTTCGGCGGTTAACAGTTCTTCCACATGCTTACGGTCAACTGGTAAGAGCTGTACGATATTTGGATTTAGATCATAAGATTTTAAAACATCCTGAATAATAGCGACTAAACAGATATTTGTCGCATCCGCAT
>JBBSTQ010000188.1:0-6583 GCA_038235745.1 Sphingobacteriales bacterium | reverse complement strand
ACCTCAAAAAGCAACTCAAGCGGCGTAGTTTCTTGCGGTACTTATTCCCAACCTTTTTCCATACAAGCAAATACAGTTGAAGAAATTCTTGTTCCACGCTCCAATTCATTTATAGGTTCGGGAACTAAAATCTCAAAAAATAAAGGAATACGCGTTAAAGTAGATCAGGGCAAACCGAAAGTAGTGGTTTATGCCCATGTGTTTGCGGGTTTTAGATCTGCAGCCACGCTCGTATTACCTTATGAAGCTTTAGGCAGAAAGCACTTTGCCATGGCTTATGATCAGCTTCCCGTTGTAGACACTGCTTACAATTCGCAATTGGCAGTTATAGCAGTAGAAGCCAACACTACTATAAATATAAAACCAGTTTTAAAGGGAACGCCACAACCTTCATTTGCCGTGACATTAACTGACGTGGGCGATGTTTATCAATACCAAAATGTACAGGATATTACCGGGACCCTGATTGAAGTTGACTCAGTAACTTCAGGCTGTAAGCGAATTGCAGTTTTTTCTGGTAGTTCTTCAATTGGAATTAACACGCCAAGTTGTGATATTTTTGAGTTGAAACATGTCTCGTTAGATCCGCTTTTGCAACAGCTTTATCCAATAGACAGCTGGGGACGCACATTTCCGCTTGTCCCGTTTTTTAATAGAAATGCAGGAAGCATTTATCGAGTTATTGCCTCAGAAGACAACACGACAGTCAAAGTAAACGGAGTAACTACTTTGCTTAACGCCGGTCAGTTTTATTCGTCACCGCCAATCACTGCCGTTTCTTTAATCAAAGCAAACAAACCTATCTCTGTCGCTCAATTTGCAATTAGTCAGTTTTGTTCTGATGGTAGAAATGAATTTAGCAACGCAGTTGTGGGTGATCCGGACATGGTGATTTTAAATCCTTTGGAATACAGTATTGATAAAATCACGTTATACTCTTCTTCTAAATTGGCAATTACCGAACAGTATTTGAACATCACTATTCCTACATCTAAAGCGTCAACGTTTACGATAAATAAAAACAGCTATGCAGCTAGTTTTTCGCCGATTCCAAATGACAACAATTTCTCATACGCCCAAATTAGTTTAACGGGTTTAGGATCTAACTTTAGCTTGGCTGCAGATACTGGTTTTAATGCGATGGCTTACGGTTTTGGTAATGTTGAATCCTACGCATATTCTGCGGGAACAAGCTTAACAGCAACTACAATTGTAAATGCGCTTAAAAATGGCACTAACGAGGTTGTTGACATCGCTTGTGTTTTTCAGGCTTACGATTTTAAGTTGTTGCTTCCTTACATTCCTACCAAATTAGTTTGGCAATTGGATGCTACCTCGGCTCCGACGGTACAGAACAGTCCAGCTTACACACAGGTTTCGGTAAACAACAAATTACTATATCAATTTAAACTGCCTGCCGGAAAAACGTTTACAGCAAGCGGAATAAAAAACATTAAAGTTACGGCAAGTATACCCGTGGGGGCGAGCGTGTGTTCAACACTTGACGAGGAAATAGTGAATTTCACGCTTGAGGTAAGTGATTTACCTGTCGCCGATTTTATCGCTCCAGAAAAAGTTTGCATTACCAAGTCTGCCCAATTTACTTATGTGGAGAAAAATATTGGAGAGCCAGTTACTAGTTGGTTGTGGGATTTTGGAGATGGTAAAACGTCCACTTTAAAAGATCCTTTGCACACTTACGCAACCTCAGGCGATTATAAAGTTAAATTAACGTTAACCAGCAAGGCAGGTTGCATTTCCAATTCAGTAGAAAAAAACATCGCTGTAATTAAGCCACTCAAAAATAAGTTCGAGATTTTAAGCCCTTTGTGCGTAAACACTGCTATTGGTTTTGCAGACCAAACCACCTCTACCGATGGCATTAGCAACTGGTTATGGGATTTTGGCGATGGCAAAACAGCGGCTATACAAAACCCAACACATGTTTACACCTTAAGCGGTAATTATACGGTTAAATTAACAACTACGTCTCAAATTGGTTGTACAGAAACTATTGAAAAAACAATCAAAATAGCTGATCCTGCTGAAATTGATTTTGCAGATCCAGGCTCATGTATCAACGATTTGGTTGCATTTAATGCTACGGTAACGAAGGGTAATGTAACATCTTGGTTTTGGGATTTTGGAGATAATTCGATTGATGCCACTCAGCAGACCAAGCAAAACTCTCAGCACAAATATTTAAGTACAGGCACTTACAACGTTACCTTGAAAGCCTTATCGCCTGAGGGCTGTACTACAACTTTGGTAAAAACAATAAAGATTAGCGGCTCAAATCCTAAAGTGAGTTTTGAAGTTTTGGATAAAGATAATTTGTGCAGTAACAAGGCAGTCACGTTTAAAAATACTTCAACTATTGTATTCGGTAACATTGTGAAACTAGAAATTATCTACGAAAACAAGCTGGGAACTGCACCAGTGGTTTTTACGGATAACGCTCCCCAACTAGATAAAATTTATACCCATAAATATCCTGCATCATCTCTTGATCAAAATTATCAAGTAATTTTTAGAGCTTATTCGGGGCAAGCTTGTTTCCAAGAATCTGCTCCCGTAACAGTCACTGTCTATGGTAGTCCACAGGTTAAGTTTGATAATATTCCGGCTGTGTGTTTGAATGCGCCAAAGTTTTTGTTAACCGCAGCAAAAGAAACCACAGGTATAAATGGAATTGCTAAACTGGAGGGGAAAGGAGTTGTAGGGAGTTCTTTTGATCCTTTAGAGGCAGGCGTTGGTAGCCATTTAATTACTTTTACTTTTACTACAAACAAAGGCTGCGAACAAATAGTCACCAACACAATCACTGTTGTAGATATCCCAACGGTAGATGCTGGCGAAGATCTAAACATTTTATTGGCAGGCGAAAAGCGCATTGATGCTAAAGTTAGGGGCAACGGTGTAAAATACAAGTGGACGCCTTCTTTAGGTTTGGATAGTGATAGCATTCCTAATCCAATTGCATCGCCATCAGAAACTACAAAATATACGCTCGTGGTAACTTCTAAAGAAGGTTGCGTTGTAGCTGACGAGGTAAATGTAATTGTTACGATAGACCCGCTAATTCCAAATGTGTTTTCGCCTAACGGAGATGCCATCAATGATACTTGGTCTATAAAATACTTAGAAACCTTTGTAAAAGCAACCATTCGTATTTTTAATAGGGCAGGGCAAACTGTGTTTTTCGCCAACCAATACACCACCCCTTGGGATGGTAAATTTAAAAATATGGACGCACCAGTCGGGGTTTATTATTATATCATTGAACCTAACAACGGTAGAAACCGATACACTGGATCCGTAACTTTGCTTAGATAAAAATGAAAAGACTAATTTTAATTTTCGTTTTTATAACTAGCGTCTCGTTTGCACAACAAAGGCCATATTATACGCAGTACTTGCAAAACATGTCCATCATTAATCCGGCACTTACAGGGGCTTACAAAGGGGTAAATGTAAGAATGGGTTTCAGAAACCAGTGGGTCGGTATTGTTGATGCGCCAAAAACGTCTTACCTAACTGTAAGCACACCGTTGAATTTAGACGGTAGTATTTTGACAGCTGGTTCTGCAGATTACGGGATCGAAGAACCATATGCCAGGTCAGATAAAGATTCTTACATGTCTTCTGACAACCACCACGGTGTTGGGCTTAACTTTGTTAACGATGCAACTGGACCAATAAATAGAACTACGGCAAACCTAACTTACGCCTACCATCTGATGATGGGCGATATTGCTAATTTATCTTTTGGAGTAAGTGGAGGAATTAGTAGAATAGGCTTAAATACCGCAAATCTTATTTTTGAAGATCCTAACGATCCCGTAATTACAAGTGGAGAGAACATCAGCTGGACACCGGATGTTAACCTAGGTTTTTATTTGTACGGCTCACAGTTCTTTTTTGGAGGATCCATGCAACAGGTAATCAAAGAAAAACTGTCTTTTAATCCCAATTACGATAAAGGTGCAGAAGTGCCGCATTACTTTTTGACCGGTGGTTACCGTTTTTTTGTGGGCGAAGATGTATCATTCACTCCATCAGTGATGGCGAAATATGTCGCTCCTTTTCCGGTTACCTATGATGTTAATTTAAAGGTTTCTTTTCGCAATAACTTTTGGTTGGGCGGTTCTTTCCGTAGAAAAGATGCCTTTTCTGTGTTGGCTGGTTTTACCATCAGCAAAATGCTAGATGCTGGTTATTCTTTCGATAATAATATTTCTGCGATTAAAACGATCAACTCTGGCTCGCATGAGTTTGTGTTGGGGTTGAAGTTTTAAACGCAGTCTCCATTAACCCGTCATTGCTCCGAAGGAGCTACTTTGTAGCAAGGCTTTTTTTATGCCAAATATATTTATTGAATAGTCCAATACAAGATGTTAAATACCACATAGACACATAGCTTTTTTTTGCGTATTTAACAGGTTTTTTAAGATGCTTAAAAGCATTTCGTAGGCTATGTGCAGAAGATTTATATTCCTGTGTTTTTTTATTTTTTCGCAATATGTGCTATGTATCTATGTGGTGTAAGTTTAGACCATTACATATGCATAAATTACAATCCCTAACCACGTAGGTTGAACATCTTTTTGAACTTACAAGCAGAAAAACGGGACGGTGCTAAAAAATGAGGAGATTGTACCAAAGGCACTCCTTAGAGGCTGTAGCGCCTGTAAGCTGTTGCTCAGTGCTTAACTTAAGCTTCGCAACTACGAAGTGTCTAAAGGAAAGTCAATACAAACGAACAACGCTATTTGAGCAATGAAAACAGAAAGACCGATAAAGCCGGTTATTTCAGCATCAGATTTTTGGTCCTTTTAAGCAGTCTCTTTCGTTACCTTAATAGAACTTTCTAACGCACCTACCAAAACATCCCTATATTTCACAAAACTATCCTGACGGTTAGCCTCTTCACTTGTTTTTATAGCCCGCTTTGCAACTTTAACCTGCTCTAATTCATTCTCATATAATCCAGTAAACGCGTCTGGATTTTTGTTTTTCAATATTCTGATAGAGTGAGAATATTGTTCAAATATATCTGTAATGATAGCAAGACTTTTATCATCATAATTTTTTAAACCACTAACTTTTGTCGATAGCTTTTCAAGCTTTCCTCTTTCTTTTGCGTAACCCATATTTCGGCAAATATACAATTTTTAGGTATTGGTTATTCCTAAATTGAAGCAAGATTTTTATATGGTAGGCGGGTGATAATGACTGTCATAAAAGGACACTGTCATTAAGTTAAGAGGTTTTCTCTACGTAACAATCATATTGAACGTTAGTGAAACATCTCACAAGTAGGTTTCACATCCTATGTGCAGACTTTGCGTATGAGATTTCTCGTTCCTCGAATCCGATCCCGATAGCTATCGGGACGCAAAACCTTTGGAAGTAGATCAAAAAAAAGCAGGGTTTTGCATAAAATATGAAAAAACCTGCTTTTTGGAAGACTTACAGATGAGATGCTTCTCCCAAAGGGATGTTCCCACAGCGATGAGTTTGCCACTGTGCCGCTGTCGACAGCATGACGACGGCATAGAAAAAAATCCTAAACTATCTTCCGATACTTAATCCTTTTCGGAGCGACATCGCCCAAACGTTTCTTCTTGTTCTCTTCATAATCCGAATAATTCCCTTCAAAAAAGTAAACCTGAGAATCGCCCTCAAAGGCTAAAATATGAGTACAGATACGATCTAAAAACCATCTATCGTGGGAAATTACTACTGCACAACCTCCAAAATCATCCAAAGCTTCTTCTAAAGCTCTCAATGTATTTACATCGATATCGTTGGTTGGCTCATCCAGTAATAAAACGTTACTACCTTCTTTTAAAGTAATGGCTAAATGCACACGGTTTCTTTCTCCACCAGATAATACACCGACTTTCTTCTGCTGATCCGCTCCGTTAAAGTTGAAACGAGAAACGTAAGCTCTTGAGTTGGTTACTTTATTACCCAACTGCATGCTTTCTAAACCGCCTGTAATATTCTCCCAAACAGATTTCTCCGCATCTAAATCATCATGACTTTGGTCAACGTAACCTAATTTTACGGTTTCGCCGACTCTGAAAGTTCCGCTATCAGGTTGGTCTTGCCCTGTTATTAACCTGAATAAAGTGGTTTTACCTGCACCATTGGGACCAATGATTCCTACAATCCCAGCAGGGGGTAAAGAAAAGTTTAAATTATCAAACAGTACTTTATCCCCGAAAGCTTTGGTCACATTGGTAGCTTCAATTACCACATTACCTAAACGCGGTCCTGGAGGAATAAAAAGCTCCAATCTTTCTTCACGTTCCTTAGTTTCCTCAGAAGCTAACTTTTCATAATTAGATAAACGAGCTTTAGACTTTGCGTGGCGAGCTTTCGGAGCCATCTTACTCCATTCCAACTCACGCTCTAAAGTTTTCTGGCGTTTAGTTTCCGTTTTTTCTTCTTGTGCTAAGCGTTTCGATTTCTGATCCAACCAGCTGGTATAATTTCCTTTCCATGGCAAACCTTCGCCACGGTCTAATTCTAAAATCCATCCGGCTACGTTGTCCAAGAAATACCTATCGTGGGT
>JBBSTQ010000187.1:0-6615 GCA_038235745.1 Sphingobacteriales bacterium | reverse complement strand
GATTGCAGAATCAAGTCTGGTTTCATTGATTTTAGAGCTTAATTCGTGTTGTGTAGCCTGTAAAGAATTATATTCTTCTAATGACATAATTACCACACCCCTATCTTTACCTCTATTGATAATCAGCGTTTCAAAATTATTTGAAACTTTATCAAAGTAAGTTTTGATATCCTTTCTGAAATCGGAAATTGTTGTAGTTAACATTTTGTACAGATTTATGTACAAATATACAAGTAAAACTAAGAGTATTTATTTTTTAATATGGAATAATAAGGATTGGCAATTAGCAAAAGCAGTTTACACTTCGTGATTCTGACGACCGATAGCAATTCACATGCAATGTTGCTGTTCTGAATGTTTACCTATCTGTGAGATGTTTCATTGCATTCAACATGACGCGATGTCGAGCTGATCGATTAAAAAAGAGCGCCCATTACGTCCTTTCGACGATAGGAGAAATCTCACATGCAAAGTTGCAGTGCTTGTTTTTCTAACTAAGATTCTTTAACATAAACCATTTCTCGAACTAAATCATTGAGTCTTAGCTTAAAAATAGTAAATTTGATAAAAGGTTAATTTATGACTTCACTTACGCTATATACTAAGTTAGAAACACTATCTCCTGATCTAAAGAAACAGGCGACTGATTTTATTGAGTTTTTAGTTAAAAAAAACCAAACTCAAAACGAGGACAAGAAAAAACCTGTTTTTGGAAGTTTAAGAAATAAAATCATTTTGTCTGATGATTTCGATGCACCTTTAGAAGACTTTAAAGATTACATGTGAGACGTTTTCTATTGGATACACATACATTTTTATGGTTTCTCGCCGGTAACGACCAACTATCAAAATCAGCGGTTACGCATATTGAAGATTTGCAAACTGTGAAATATATCAGTATTGCTTCACTATGGGAAATCGCGATTAAATCAAGTTTAGGGAAGCTGACACTTACTTGTTCTTTTGAAAACTTGAAAGAGGCAATCGTAAACAACGGTTTCGAGATATTGCCTTTAGATTTTGAACATATCATCAGCCTGACCACGTTAGAAAACCATCATAAAGATCCTTTCGATAGGATTATTATTTCACAATCCATTTCAGAAAATCTCACAATTATTTCGAGAGATAGTAATTTCAAATTATACCAAGAAATAAAAGTAATTTGGTAGTTTCTGCACTACAAGTCCGAGGATAGTCTCCTTTTCAGGGACTCTACGTTGTTTTTTTCTGTAGCAGGATTTCTTTAGGAACAAAGTCGTTTTAGGAGAGAAAACAAACCTAATCATAATGAAACCTACACTTAACAACCAAAATTTCATCGTCTTTAATTTGGTAAATTAATCGATGTTCATCATTGATTCTGCGAGACCAAAACCCACGGTATTTGAATTTTAAGGGCTCAGGTTTGGCAATTCCAGTAAATGGCGTTCGCGAAATATCTTTTAATAGGATATTTATTCTTTGTAGTAACTTCTTGTCTGTCTTTTGCCAATACAAATAATCCTCCCAAGACTCATCGACAAAAACATATTTCATAACTCAGCCAAATCTTTACTAAAAGAATTTCCTTTAGTCAATTTCTCGATTGCAGAATCAAGTCTGGTTTCATTGATTTTAGAGCTTAATTCGTGTTGTGTAGCCTGTAAAGAATTATATTCTTCTAATGACATAATTACCACACCCCTATCTTTACCACTATTGATAATCAGCGTTTCAAAATTATTTGAAACTTTGTCAAAGTAAGTTTTGATATCCTTTCTGAAATCGGAAATTGTTGTAGTTAACATTTTGTACAGATTTATGTACAAATATAGCGTTTCGCATGAAAGTTGACAAACCATTTTTCATTCAGCGTAAATGACTATCAATCGTCGCAACCCCCATTTAGAATTCCCATAAAAACAATAGAATTCTCCCAAAAAAAACAAATTAATAAATATATTTACCTCCGAAAATCGGCACACTTATGCGTAAAATATTACCACTACTGATACTTGCTTTGGCAACGGCTTGTTCTCCAAAAGTGAGAACTCAATTAATTGATAACAAATCAATAATACCAACGAATAACATCACAAAGGTTACCGTATTAGACATTAATGACGTCGTTCCAACTTTCGCAAAAAAATTGGGCAATGTAAGAGTATATGACGGAGGACTCACTATAAACTGTGATTGGAAAACTGTGTTAGGAAAAGCAGAGATAGAAGCATTAAGCGCTGGAGGAAATTTGCTCAAAATCACAAAACATACCCTACCGGGAATAATGAGTTCATGCCATCAAATTGATGCGGATATTTATTTCGTTGAAAGTTTAGAGCCTAAACCTCAGATTTCAACAGTGCAATCTGACGCCGACAGCATACCAAGAGAGACTGCTCAAGTGGCAGAAATTCCAATGGCAATGCCATTCCAAAGATATAGGGTTTCCTTCAACGGAGGATTTAGTTATTTGATTGGAAAGACCAGCGAATCTGTCCCCAATGATCTAAAAAATTATATAAGCGAACTAAAGTCTGGGTCGCATTTTAGCGTTGACGGTGGTTATTTTTGGAAAGAAAATATTGGATTAGGATTAAAATACTCAAGTTTTCTTACTAAAAACAGCATTGATAATGTTACCGTGACAGATGTAAATGGGCAAACTAGAAATGGCAGATTGGCGGATAATATCAATACCCAATTTTTTGGCGCTACAATTTATAACAGAGCTTACTCGAAAAGCAGAAATACGGTTTGGCTTTTAAATGCTTCGTTGGGATATTTAGCCTATAAAGATAACGCGACGGTAATAAATAATTTTTTGATTACTGGTGGTACTTTGGGCGGAGGTTTAGATTTTAGCGCAGACTTCAAGCTTGGGGAAAACTTTTACTTTGGATTGGGTGCTGGTTATATGCTCGGTGTCCTAAAGCAAGTGAAATATGGCAGTGGATCTAACCAACAGATTCGAAAATTCGATGAAGGTGAGTACGAAAGCATGAACAGGATCGACTTGTCTGCTGGAGTAAGATGGGCTTGGTAAAGCGCTTCGAGATTGCCGACTGGTTTAAATTAATTGAGACAGAAAACCTTAGACTTGCTAAGTTTTAGAAACCTAGCAAGTATATTAAAAATAAATCTTACCACTTAAAAATACGCATTTAATTTAACTGATTATATAAAATAAGTTGATAAACGAGCTACTCATCAGAAATAGAATTCCTCTCAACTTTATATTCATACCGACTAACGTCATTTTTACCAACTGATAATATTAGGACTTTGCCATCAAATGAGTAGTTGTATTGCCCGTTCAAAATTAGATTCCAGTCGAAATCAGCCGTCCAAAAATTTTCTTCACTAAAAGTAATTTTCCCACTGTTAACTGAGTAAGTTCCCGAACCTCCGGCAGGGATTCTATCAGGGTTTCCGCTACAAACGTATCTCCCATTTTTAAACTCTAATGTTACGGGATTTTGTTTAATACCGGAACTGTAAGTGACGGTAAATACACCGGTGTATTTACCGTCTATGAGCTCTACAGTATCTTTTTTGCATCCAAAGAACAATAGTGAAACAATCAGAACGCATAATAGAAATGATATTTTTTTCATAAAATTTTATTTTTTTTAAAACGAAGACACCCTTCAAATAACCGCTCAAAAGTCAAGTATCTTATAGGATTCTGTTTTTCTATTGATGATCCCGTAATTGATTTATACGACCGGTTTTCGAAAACTGATACACACGATAAAAAACTTAAACTCAAGGTGAGGAAGTTGTTCTTGGAATCAGCATGGCACTCTTCTAATTTTGCTACCCAACAAAACCGTCCTTCAACCGTTGCACTACATCCTTTTTAACTTCTTCATGCAGTTTATCTGCGCTTCTGCTATTGCGAACATTTCCATGGTTCACTAAAACCAATCCGTTGAAAATAGTGACCATTTCTTTATCTAAAATAGTGGTTACCAAACTGTTTTCTCTATCAGGATGCTCTAACCAAACGCTTTGAATTGCCCAGCCGTTGTCATCGTTAAGATAATTGGTTTTAATACGATTGATCCCCAAATAGTCTTCTCGATAAGTTTGTTGATCATTAAATTCACCGATTTTATAGCCAGCGTAGGTAGAAAGTAGAGCTCCAATACCAATTAAATAAGGAAAAAAATCACTCCTCTGAGATTTAGGCGTAGCTTTAAACATCGCCAAACCAACCAGAAAGCCAAAAATTAAACCAACTAAAAATCCTGTTGTACTTGAAGTGCTTTGTTTTTGTAAACCACTCATTTAGTATGAATGTTTAACTTCTGTTCTATAAAATCAATGATTTTCTGAGTTTCGGTAGGCTCAAACCATACCATGCCTTCATTCTTGTTGAACCAGGTGATTTGTCTCTTGGCAAAATTGCGGGTGTTCTGTTTGAGTTTTTCGATTGCTTCTGGCAATGTCCATTCGTTGTTGAGGAATCTGAAAATCTCTGAATAACCAACGGTCTTTAGGGCGTTAAGATGCTGATAGTCATTTAAACACCTCACTTCATCCACCAAACCGTCCGCTATCATTAAATCTACCCGATGGTTAATTCTTTCGTAAAGCGTTTCTCTATCGGTATTTAAACCGATTAATATTGTGTTGAAATTTCTTTCTTTTTGCTGCTTATTACGAAAAGAGGAGAATGTTTTGCCAGTGCTGATACAAACTTCTAATGCTCGGATGATGCGTTGCGGATTTTTGGTGTCTACCTCAGCGTAGTAATTTGGGTCAAGCTGTTTAAGTTGAGCTTGTAGCGACTCAATTCCGTTTTGATTGAAACGTTCGTTTAATTGTTCTCGTAATTCTTCGGAAGCTTTTGGTAATTCATCGAAGCCGTAAAGCACCGCGTTAATGTATAAACCAGAGCCACCGACCATTACAGCAACGTTTTTCTCCTCAAAGATTTTCTTTAACTTTTCGATGGCTTCTTTCTCAAAATCACCGACGTTAAGGTTATCAGTTACGGAATGGGAGTTTACAAAATGATGTTTTGCTTGGGATAATTCTTCTGGATTTGGTTTGGCAGTGCCGATGCTCATTTCCTTATAAAACTGGCGAGAATCGGCTGATATTATTTCTGTCTTAAAATATTGAGCAACCTCAATGGCTAAAGCGGTTTTACCAATGGCTGTTGGTCCGGCAATAACGATGAGTGTTTTTTGATTTGTGCTCAAATTATGGGTTACTAGGAGTGATAAAGATAATTGTTTTTCTCGAAGTGCGTATCTAAAACAGCGTAGAGGTAACAAAGCTGGGGTAGTGATTTGTTAAACGATTAACTTTATTATAAGTCTCCATGTCAAATCCTGCTAATCCTAAAATCCTGTGAATCATGGTTCAGACAATTTTTAACCACAGAGTTCACGGTGTTTTTCACAGAGATACACAGACTTGGATGGCGATTTTTTTTTACCACAGAGAACGCAGAGGTCACAGAGCTAGATGTTTAAACCAATACTTAAAACGAGCCACAACATTATTAATTACCACTAGAATTCCCTACTCCCCACTCACTATTTACTAACTAACCACCTAACAAACTAATGAACTGGATCAGTCCCTATCGTCGTATTCTTCCGAATCAGAAAAATCTTCTGCAAAATCATCGTCACCACTTTCTTCTTCACTCTCGCCTTCGGTATCGGTGTTTAATCCGTCTAGTTCATCTTCTGCTGCAATAATCACCTCACTTTCGTCAACTAATTCGTCTTCTCCTTCAACGTAGTCATCATCCGGCGCCACAAAAGGAACAAATATTTTTGGAGCCTCGCCAGTTGCTTTAAATAAACTCGGAAACTCTTTTGTAGGGTCGTTATCTAATATTTTGATTAGCTGTACATGAAACTCATAAGGCTTTTCAAAATTGTAGATGTAATAGAATTTTTGGTGCGGATCATCGATAAATTTGCTCAGCTTAGAATTTTCTAAAAGTGCAACGCCGTTATCAATCTTACGCTGATTAGGCAAATAAGCCAATTCTTCATTTTTGATCCATTGATCGTTACTCACGTAAAACGAAGACGACTTCTCTGGATCGTAACCGATTTTGTTCAAAAAGAAAAAATGAAGATCCTTAAACGTTTGGTTTGATTTGATATCAATTTCACGAGTTACTTCGTCGTAATCCTCAAAACTTATCCTAAATCTATATACTGCCATTTTGCAAAAATACTTTTTTGATTGATAATTATTGAATTAATATGAAGGCTAAAAGCCGAATGCGCAAGGCTGAAAGCTAAAAACCTAAATTAAAGAAAGTTAAAGCATCAGAAACTATAACAAACAATTCAGTTTAATAAAAACTAAGCAAGTTTCAAGCCTAAATCTGAACCTAGTTTGCCCATTAATTCCAAAGCTTCTTTGCGATTGTTCTTAATTTCGCCATCTAAAATAGCTTCTCTGATTTGATTTTTAATAATTCCCACTTCTCTACCAGCCGGAATATTGAACGCTTCCATAATGTCCTGACCAGAGATTGGTGGTTGCCAGTTGCGAACCTGATCTTTTTCCTCCACGTCTTTAAGCTTTTGC
This sequence comes from Sphingobacteriales bacterium, assembly GCA_038235745.1. Classification (GTDB taxonomy): domain Bacteria; phylum Bacteroidota; class Bacteroidia; order Sphingobacteriales; family Sphingobacteriaceae; genus Pseudopedobacter. The sequence goes on along the minus strand of JBBSTQ010000187.1, from coordinate 63 downwards.
TGTACAAGTTCAAAGTTGTTACGGTATTTTTTTACTTTATATTCGTTTTTGGTGGTTACATCT
>JBBSTQ010000186.1:0-6634 GCA_038235745.1 Sphingobacteriales bacterium | reverse complement strand
TAACTGAATGTTAATAATCAATCAATGTTTCTTGTCTCTTCTTGCGGACTCCCAAGTGTATACCTGGTGTCTCTCTCGCTGCATGATATCTCTTTAAAGAACTTGCGCATTCCCCTCACGGTTGTCTGCTGTATATCGTCTGCCCTATGGCTTCATGATGTCTTTCTGTGTCCCCGGAACCAGTCCGGATGTGTGTGCTTCCCGTTCTAACGGGGTGCAAAGATGAAACCTTTTTTCCTACTTTCCAAATTAAATCTGAAAATAATTTCCCGGTCTCTTTTCGGGGGCGTTCCTTATCCTTCCCTCTCCTCCTTCATCTCCCTCTCTGCCCCTTTCTCTCTTTTCAATGTCCCGCATTCCTTGCGTTTGCGGAGTGCAAAGGTGTGATTCTTTTTCCTATTCCGCAAGGGCTGAACGGATTTATTTCCGTGTTTCCACCATTCTTTCCGTAAAATGCTGATTCCGTGGGAGAAAAACTTTCCCTCCGATAACTGATGGGGGGCATTGTCGATCTGCATTGGGGACATTTTATCGCGATGCATGCGCCGGGAGATTGTTCGGCCCACAGGGATCAGGGCGAATGCCATCAGCTCAAGCCTTTCCATCTCGACGCGTCATCCGGATTCGACGAAACGAGAAACCATACGGGGATGATCTGAATGTAGCTCCGAAGGAGTCGCTTTGTGGCATGTGACACCTGTCTGCGGGATGTTTACCGAAGGGATGCCGTTGGCACAAAGCGTCCAACAGGACGAAGTTTAGTGACTTTGTGGCCTGGGATGACTGGATTAAGAAAATATTTCTTTAAGACCTCACATATATAAAGGTGCTTGACCGAATTCTCTGTCTGGAATTGATTGAGGAAGGCTGTGCCGGAATAGTCGTTGGGAAATACTCTATTCCTTAAGGAAGAAAGATTCTGTGTGAATTGTACCGGTGGACTTAAGTTGCTAAACGGGATGGGAATGGATACCGGCCATAGCAGTGGGTTGGAGTGCTGGGCGTGGTTAATGCCGTGTTTTGGACTGTGAATTGGGGTGCAGTATGAATATACAGCGCGACTGCCGGCCGCCAACAGTGACGGAATGCTGTTTTTCTGGAAATTGAAATAAAAATTGAGTTCGTCTTGGTTATTTAACTCGCCAAAAGCTTCGTCTGCGGTTCTACATTTTCAGAATAGGGTCATTTAGTTAAAAAAATAAAATGACTTGAATTGATTTCCTTAAAATTGTTTAACCATTAAATTTGTTAAATATGAAAGCAATTGGTTTTAGAACATCCTTGGAAATAGCGGAACAAGATAGTTTTATTGAATTTGAACTTGCTAAGCCACATCCTTCAGATTTTGATTTGTTGGTTAAGATAAAAGCTATCGCAGTTAATCCTGTCGATTACAAAATCAGAAAGAATAGTGCAAAAGAAACTGTTTTAGACTGTCCGAAGATAATAGGTTGGGATGCTGTTGGCGTGGTAGAGGCGATTGGTGCTAACGTGACAAAGTTTAAGGTTGGAGATGAAGTTTTTTATGCGGGCGATATTACTCGACAGGGTTGTAATGCAGAATATCAACTAGTTGATGAACGAATTGTTGGTAAAAAGCCTTCGAATTTGAGTTATGAGGAAGCTGCAGCAATTCCATTGACTGGCTTGACTGCTTGGGAAATGCTTTTTGAAAGAATGCGGATTTCCAAAGATGATGGTCGAGGGAAATCTATTCTGATTATTGGCGGGGCTGGTGGTGTTGGCTCTATTGCCATACAGCTGGCTAAACATATAGCTACATTAAATGTTGTTGCGACTGCATCAAGACCAGAGACGATTAAGTGGTGCGAGATGCTTGGTGCTGATTTAGTTGTTAATCATTATGATTTAGTTAATGAAGTTAACAAAGCAGGAGTTAAGGAATTTGACTATATTTTTGATTGCGTTAACCTGAACGATTACTGGGATATCATTGTTGAATTAATTAAGCCGCAGGGGCATATCGGTTCGATTACTGGGAGTGATAAGCCTATTGCTTTGAATAAACTAAAAACCAAGAGCGTGTCTTTTTCTTGGGAGTTTATGTACACAAGATCAATGTTTGGTACTAGGGATATTGAAAAACAACATGAAATTCTAAATGCTCTTTCTGATCTTTTAAATAAGAAAGTAATTGCAACGACCGTGAATACTGTATTGAAAGGATTTACCGTGGAAAATTTGACAGAGGCGCACCGAATGTTGGAATCGGGAACAGCAATTGGGAAAATTGTGATTTCGTATTAACAAAAAAAAGACGGAATTTCTTCCGTCTTTTTTTTGTTAATAGTTAAAGTTATTACTTAATCAATGAACAAACTAGCAATGTCTAACACAGCTTGCTTAGATAAAGGCTCATCATAAGCTTCAACTGAAGCTTTCAAAGATATTGTTGAGCCAGCTGTTGCACCACTTAGCGTAGTAACATCAACACCAGCTTGCATTTTATTGTCTTCACCTAAATAAGTAGCATTAAGAGCATCATTTCCAGAGTCGTTTGCTTGTCCGTTTGCTCCAAGAGAAACCCATGGTTTTAAAGTCGCTAAAGAACCGCCGGTTGCCCTTCTCATTTGACGTATATGAGACGCGTGACGAGCCTCAACTGAGTGTATCGATAGTGCTGCTGTTAAAACTACTTTATTTCCCAATAAATTAGGTGCTTGACCTTTGTACGCTCTAACTCCTGTATCTTCAAGTCCTTGAGAAACTAATAAAAACGTGTCGTAACTAGTGAAAACTGTTGGGAATGGCTTTTCGAAATTAAAATTTGGCTTTGGCACTGCTGTAATCTTCAAAGCAGCTAAAGTATCTTTTAAAAATTTAATATGCGCATTTTCGTCATCTCTGATTCTTTCCAAAGCAGCTAATGGAGCGCCTGCTGGAATTTGCGCTTTCAATAGCGGTCTGTTCAATGCCGTAGTGTAAAATTCGCCTTCAAGATACTCAAGCGTTAATGCAAAGTTTAAAACATCTCCAACAGCATTGGTGGTTTGAGCGCTTGCTTTGTTGAACATGGTGCCCATTGCAAATGGCAATGCAGATAATGCAACTTTAGAACCAAAGCTCGTGATGTTTTTTATCACATCTCTTCTTGGACTTATTTTATCTGTGATTTCAGGATCTATTGCTTCAATATCCTTTAGTATATTTAAAAAATTCATGTCAGTTTAATTTAAGATGGTAAATTACTTGCGTTAATTTCTGTTTTGATGTAGGTTTTGGCGATGTTTAAAACCTCGATTGGCGTACGGGTTTTATCAAGTCCGTTAGCGTCAACCACATCAGAACCTGCAAAACTCCCTGGAGTAATTAAGTCTCTGATATAGGCAGCATGACGAGCCTCTACAGAAACGATTTTACCAGCTAACGTTAGGTAATCTACGCTTTTAAGTAAATAGCCTGCTCCGTTATACGCTGAAACTCCTAAGTCTTCGAATGCTTTTGATGCCGACAAAACACTGGCTCTGTTTGCGAAATTCACAGAAGAAAAGTCAACTTCTAATGCAGGTATTGCACTGTTGCCTAATGCCTTTTTAAACAATTCTCTGTGCGAAATTTCGTGATCGCGAATATCTAAAAATAATGCTCTCTCTGCGTCGCTGATATTAGCGTAGAAAGATGTTGCAACTTTAGTATAAAAAGCTGCCTCTAACTGTTCTAATGCGTACGCATAGTTCAAAATGCCAATATCTCCGGTACCAAGGTCTATCCCACGGTCGTTTCTATTGTCCTTTTTACAACCGGCAGCTACTAACGCTAAACCGGCAGCGCTTGCTCCCGCATAGGTTAAAAAATTACGGCGTTGCATTTTTTTAGACAGAAACGTTTCGTTTTCGGTCTGCTGCTCCTTTTCGATGTTTTCAAAAATTTTCATAAGAAATTTAATTTAGTTAAAAAATTGTGTGACGATTATAAGAACGAAAGAAAGTATATCTCGGATTTTATTTTTTTTGAAAAAAAACACCAATCGTTTGATAATCAATAAAAACTAATAAACAATCGTTCCACAAATAAAAGTAAACGGCAACATCCATTAAATATAATTAACTAAAATAAAACTTAGACTAATAATACATTTTTATTAGAACGCCCTCGAATAAGCTCTCCGCTTATTCGAGGGCGCTATTTGGGCTTTTTTTATTTGATTTATAAAATTAATTTCAAATATTAAAAAAATAATTTTGTTATAAATTTTAACTTGCAGACGATGGAAAATAAAGAAATTTCTAAGAGATTCAAGTTTTTAGGGCAATTATTGGAGCTAGTTGGAGAAAATCCTTTTAAAATAAAATCTATAAATAATGCAGCTTTTAAGATTGACAAGTTGCCATTCAACTTAAAAGACAAGCCAGTTGGCGAGCTAGAAAGTATTGAAGGTATAGGTAAAAGTACGGCGGCTAAAATTACGGAGCTATTAACTATTGGACACATCTCTGAATTGGATCTTTTGCTGACGCAAATTCCCGACGGCATAGTGGACATGATGTCCATAAAAGGTTTAGGGCCAAAAAAAATCAAAGTTATTTGGGAAGAGTTAGGCATTGACAATGTTGGCGAGCTTTATTACGCCTGCAATGAAAACCGCTTGGTAGAAGCTAAAGGTTTCGGTTACAAAACACAAGAGGAGGTAAAAAAAGCGATCGAGTTTAAAATGGCAAACGCTGGTCGGTTTCTTTATGCAAAGATTGAGAAGACCACATTTGATTATCAATTGAAGTTTGAAAAACTTCTCAAAAGTTTAGATAAAAATGGGTCGGTTTTAGTCTCGGGTACTTTTAGGCGGAAGTGCGAGATTATAGATTGCTTGACATTTTTGATTGTTACCAATATTGGTATTACACAACTAAGTGAGTTATTTGACACGGATGAATTTGAGATAAGTCTACTGGAAAACTCTATTATGTTAAAGAATCAGGTAGGATTGAGCATAAATTGTTTGGTTTCCGATAATGAACACAAAGCTTTTAACTTATTTGAGAGCACCGGTTGTATGGAGCATGTTGAGAACATAAGATTGCTATTAAACGGCCGAACAAACTTTAACACTGAAGAGGAAATTTATAAAACTGCGGGCATGCAGCGTATTGAGCCTGAGTTAAGAGAGAATGGAAGCGAAATACAGAAAGCTATTGCGAACAAGCTTCCGGATTTGATTGGGTTTAGTGACTTACGTGGTGTTTTGCATAACCATAGTACCTATAGCGACGGAATTCATACACTAAGGGAAATGGCGATTTATTGCCGGGATGAAATGGGTTTGGAGTATCTGGGAATTTCGGACCACTCAAAAACAGCTGTTTATGCTAAGGGGCTAAAGGTTGAGCAGGTTTTGCAACAACATAACGAAATTGATGCATTAAACCAAGAACTGGCGCCTTTCAAAATTTTTAAAGGGATAGAGTCAGACATTTTAAGTGATGGAAGCTTGGATTACCCTGACGATATTTTAGCAACTTTCGATTTCGTGGTTGCCTCGGTACACTCTGCAATGAAAATGAATGAAGAGAAAGCGACCCAACGTTTAATTAGGGCGATTGAAAACCCATACACAACAATTTTAGGTCACCCAACGGGAAGACTGTTACTGACAAGAGCTGGCTATCCGCTCAACTATCAAAAAATTATTGACGCTTGCGCAAAAAATGGTGTTGTAATTGAAATTAATGCAAACCCGTTGAGACTGGATTTGGACTGGAGATGGCATCAATATGCTTTGGATAATGGCGTTTTATTGGCGGTAAATCCTGATGCGCACAGAAATGAAGGTTTTTTAGATATGCACTACGGAGTTAACGTTGGCAGAAAAGGTGGTTTGAGTAAGGAAAAATGTTTAAATTCTTTTAATTTAGCTGAAATTTCGAGCTTTTTTGGAAACAGAAAATCTCTAGCAAATCAATTTTAGAATATGACCAGTAAGCTTTGCAACCAAATATTTGAGCAATCCTTAAACGATTATCACGTTACCGATGAAATCGATTTTGTGCCAAATAACCCATACGACCCTGCCAGTATTGAGTTTTTGTTGTATAAAAAGAATTGGATAGATACAGCGCAATGGCACATGGAGGATGTGGTACGAAACCCAAATATCGATTGCACTGAAGGCTTAAAGTGGAAAAGAAGAATTGACGCTTCAAACCAAGAACGCACTGACCTAGTGGAATATATTGACAGTTATTTTTTAGAACGTTTCAAACACGTTAAACCGAACAACACCGCTAAAATAAATACAGAGAGCCCAGCTTGGGCAATTGACAGACTATCTATTTTAACTTTGAAGATTTTTCACATGCGGGAAGAGGCTGAGCGAACTAACGCAAGCGAACAACATAGAGAAACGTGTAGTGCGAAATTAAATGTGTTGTTTAACCAGCGTATGGATCTTTCGCAGTCTATTGATGAATTGATTTTCGATATAGAAAACGGCTATAAATACATGAAGGTTTACAAGCAGTTAAAAATGTACAACGATCCAAGTTTAAACCCTGTTTTGTATAATTTAAATGAACAAAAAAATGGATAAGAGGCGTAATGTCCTTATTATCCGTTTTTCGGCAATGGGAGATGTTGCCATGACCGCTCCTATTGTTAAACAATTCGCCCAGCAGAATAC
>JBBSTQ010000185.1:0-6636 GCA_038235745.1 Sphingobacteriales bacterium | reverse complement strand
TTTTTAGATAGTCTTCCAACCTCTTCCTTAAACTGTTTTGAATCGTCCATGGAATCATTAAAGTTAGACATGGTTTGAGACAGGTTTGAGTAAAACTTGTTCATAGATTTTAAGTGTGCACTTGAATCTTGAAGTTCTAACTCGTAAACTGCATTTAAAGCAGATATGTTTTTACCCAAATTATTGATTTGGTTGTTGTATTCCTTTGAACCCTCTGATGCAGAAGCTATTGACGATACGCCAGCAGTTGCTTGATCAAAAGCTGTACTTAAACCGGATGCTTTGCTTGAAGCAGTTTTAACATTTGCAGCGAATTCACTGGTAGCAATTGTAGCATCTGCCGAATTAGAAATTGAAGCCACTTTATTGCTAAAGTTCTCTAATCCTTCTTTGATTTTTGCTGTGATATCATCTCCGATTTTTAAATCTGGAAACCCGCCACCGCCTGCATTACCTTTAATTTCTAATTCGTTCAATTTAACTGGTTTTGACATATCAATTGCCGAACCGCCAAACTGATCTGAAAGCTGAGGATAAACTTTTTCCCACTGCGGATCCTTGTGCGGAGGCACAAAACCCATAATAAAAAACAGAACTGCCTCTGTAGCTAGGCCGATACCAATAATAAGCTCACCACCTGGCCAGTGAAGAATTTTTGCCATCGCACCAATAATTACTACTGTTGCACCCCATGATATAACTGCATCTAATGTGAAGATAGATCTTTTTTTACTTGCCATTTTTCAGAATTTGGATTTAGATTGTTTTATTGTGTGTATTTAATTGTGCTAAAATTAAGGTTTCATTTTACCTGGCTTGTCTTTAATGTCTCTACCTAAGAAAGGAGTTACACATCTGAAACCGATTGACGATCTAGCCGAATCTGGGTATTCGTAAGATTTTGCGGAATTTTGCAAAAAGTAACCGATATCCTTCCAAGAACCGCCTTTTACAACTCTCTTTTTATTATAATCTGGATCACCTTTTTGTACAGCCTTGTTGAAAGAAGGGTTAATTGTACTTACGTAAGCAGATGCCGCATCGCTGTAAATGGAACTTGTCCATTCGGCAACATTACCTGCCATATTGTATAAGCCGTAATCGTTAGGGAAATAAGATTTCACGTAAACTGTGAACGCCCCACCGTCATCAATATAATTACCTCTACCTGGTTTAAAGTTTGCTAGCAAACAGCCCTTAGCATTTCTGATATACGGACCGCCCCATGGATAACTAGTTGCCACTCGCCCGCCTCTGGCAGCGTATTCAAACTCTGCTTCAGTTGGTAAATCGTAATCTAACCTGGCTGGTAAATTTTTAGAATTTTTATAATTCTCGTTAAGTCGTGATCTCCACACTGTAAAAGCCTTTGCTTGCTCCCAAGTTACACCTACAACTGGGTAGTTGGCAAATGATGGGTGCGAGAAATAACCTTTAGCCATTGGGTCATTTTGGGCATAAGTAAAATCAGAAATCCAAACTAAAGTATCTGGATAAATGTAAGTTTCTTCTCTTACAATAAATTCATCTCTTTCGATAGTCGGTGCCCCTTTAGTTAAGTTTGGATCTCTTAAAGCTCTGTAAGCAGCTGCCTTCTTATAGTCAATCCAAGCGTAATCGTACTTAAGTTGCTCTACTTTTAATTCTTTTTTATTGAAAAACTTTGCAGTTCCCGCGTAATACATGGCTTCCTCTAACTTTGCCGTCAATTTTTTATCGGACCATAGTCCCTTTTTTGCATTAACGTTTTTCCAATTGATGTACTTTTCATTAGATGCGCCAGCTGTTGGTTTACCTTTTGGCGTAATAAAATACTTTTTATCTGTTTCTGGCACAACCTTAAATTGCTTAATGGCAATGGAATCCCTAACCCAGTTTACAAACTGCTTGTACTCGCTGTTTGAAATTTCGGTTTCATCCATGTAAAATGCAGAAATAGTAACTTGTTTGTTTTGTGGGAACTGAGAAATGGTAACATCTTGATCTACCTGACCCATTATAAAGGTACCTGCAGGTATGTAAACCATCCCATAAGGTAATTCTTGCTTTACTGCTTTGGATGCAACACCAACAAGCTCGCCCCTTCCGTCTCCTCTACCGCAGCTAAACAGGGCAATACTGGTCAATATCAATCCAGATATGAATAAATTTTTCATGTGCTCTTCTAGTTTTATTGTGTTTTCCTTGTGTGAAAAAACGTCCGTAATATACAGAAATTCAACATTTTCAAATAAAATATTTTTTATTAACCTGAATAAGCCTTTTTAACAGTCCAAGATTCAAAGCTATAGTGTTCCAATCGTTTTTCGTATACCAAGTAACGGTTAATTTTAAATCTTATTTCCCCTCTTATTACGTAGTCAATTTTATAAAGTTTCAAAAAAAAAGCGACTTATAAAAATAGTCGATTAATATTTAGAAGCCAAAAACGCCTACTTTATGGATTTTATGTATTGTTCTATCGCCATTGTCATGGAAGGAGCATCTGGAGTTGGTGCAGGAATATCCAAAATTAAACCAGCATCTAAAATTGCCTGCTGCGTACTTTTACCGAAAGCCGCTATCCTAGTGTTATTCTGCTTAAATTCCGGAAAATTGATATAAAGCGATTGTACGCTAGACGGACTGAAGAAAACAATGACGTCGTAAAATACGTTTGCCAAATCAGATAAATCAGAAACAACAGTTTTAAACAAAACAGCTGGTGTAAAGTCAATATCCTGACTTTTTAAAAAAGTTTCTGTTGATTCTGCAGCCACATCCGAACATGGGTATAAAAATTTTTCTGTGGTATGTTTTTTCAAAACTTCGGCTAAATCTTTAGGAGTTTGCTTGCCAAAGAATATTTTACGTTTGCGGTATTGTATATATTTCTGAAGATATAGCGCAATAGATTCTGAAAGGCAGAAATACTTCATATCCGCAGGCACATCAAAACGCACCTCTTCACAAACTCTAAAATAATGATCCGCAGCGTTTCTACTGGTTAAAATAACAGCAGTAAATTCTGCAACGTTAATCTTATCCTTCCTTATATCTTTCCCTGCAACACCTTCAACATGTATAAAAGACCTAAAGTCTATTTTTAAACTTAAACCTGATGCTAAATCAAAGTATGGAGATTTCTCGCCTTCTGGCTCTGGCAACGTAACCAACACACTTTTAACCTTTGTCTTTCTTTCTTCCAAATCAATTTTCATTAAACACTATAAACTGCTATTAATTGTTTTCACAAACAACAGTATCGGACAAATTTCGAGGGTGCAAAGATACAGAAATAAATAAAATTTTGAAAGTTGGTAATTTGACAAAATTTTAAACAATAATCGAAATAACTGAAAACCGATGATAACTGAAAACAGCGCTAAAAAAATCCACGCCACCATATACCCATAAGTGACACCTACAAAAGTTAATATAAATGTTGCCGGCAGTAAAATAAATAAGGAGTTGATGTAGGTTAGATAGATGATATTCAAATACGCTCTGGTCAGTTTCTGAATCTCGAAAAGAAACCCCATAAATCTGATGGTAAGAATTTTCAGGCCAAAAAACACGAATGCTGCAAAAGAAATAATCAAGAATGATTTGAAGTCTGTAGCGGCATTTGATGCGCTTGTTTTGTACATTAACAAGCAAACAAATAACCCTACCGTAAAAGAGAAAACCAAATACAGGAAAATAAACTGCCAAGTTATTAAAACGTTATCTTCTTTATCAATTTGGCTAAGTATACGATTGTCAAAAAATGCTCTAAAAATATTAGCGATCTCTTTAGAAAAAACAATTTTTATAACACCAAAAGCTGTTAGTAGAACTAAAATTGCTACTAAGAACCAAATTGGATAGCTGTTGATGTAAATACCAACTCCGTAGGGATTATTAACTTTCTTAAAATTTGACGGTAGCGTAAGCAAGTAAGGATCTTTGGTAACATTATCTGCTAAAAGTTTTGTTACCCATGGGTTTGCCCTACTAGGGTCTGGTTTCATGAAGTACCAAGTGATGGAATCTTTAACAAAAGCCTTACGGGCAACAGCTGCAGAATCTATAACAACTCGAGGTTTGTAAATCACTTTAGTGGTGGTATCCGCAACTTTTAAACTGTCTTGTGCTGAAAATGCAAAGCAAGCAGAGCTAAGCGTTATCAAACAAAAAATCAAAACAATTTGGCGCATAAAATCAAAAGTAACTTAAAATACCGATGTGGATTTTACCTTTCTGCAAATCTAATGGAATATTTTTCTGTTTACCAATTGCGTAGCTTAAAGAAGTGATACCAATTTTAGTTTGGAACGTAATGCCAGCGCCAACGCCCAAGGGGAAATCACTGGATTTTTCATTAACGAAGTCCTTATATATATATGCTTGATCGTAAAAAACATTTAAAAACGAGTTTTTTTCTACAAAATACCTAAACTCTGTAGTTTGTATGCTAAAGCTACTTACGTTGATGGACTGTTCATCAAAACCACGCAAAGTTCTAAAGCCACCAATTCTAAAGGCTTCGTTTTCAAACATATTTTTGCCGGTTAATACTGCGGAATTGTTATGGGCATACAAAACAGCCTTTGCACCCAACTTAAAATAATATTTTAAATCTGCCTGAATCTTAAACTGTTGACTTTTAGTTTTCTCGAAAAAATCTTCTGGTTTGAAATTTTGTGAGGGTGTTACTTTCCGTTGCCCGGCAGATAACTGCAAATTTAAATCCGCCCCTTTTAGTGGGATAATTTTATTATCTAAATTTACAAATGCGAATGCTATACCGTAAAAAGTAGAGTTGATGTTTGCACTGTTTGGGATACTGGATATTTGGTTTGTAGCAATTTGATTTCCGCTGAAATTCTCTAAAAAGAAGCTTATTTTTTTGGTTAAACTGAAGTTATAATCAAACGCCACTTTGGTGTTGAGGTTTAAAAAGCTTGAATCGCGTTTGAATAATTGAAAACTAGTATTTATACCTAGCTGACTTTTAAAAAAGTAAGGATAGATAAAAGCCAAATTAAGCTCTTGTGATTGTGCTGGCAAGCCTCGGTAGTTGAAATCTAAGGTTTCGCCATTTTTCAGCGCATTTTTTAAATTAAGTTTAAAATCGCCCGAAAGCTGGAGTTTACCCGTTTGTGCATTGGGCAGAAACCCGATGATCCCGTCAAATTGGTTTGCATTTTGTTTATCTGCAAACAGATTAAATTTGGCATTATTACCACTAAAAACAACTTCTGGCGTTTTAGGTAAGCTGATAAATGGTAAGTCCCTAAGTCTTTTTTCTATACTTAGTACTTTGTTTTCACTGTAAGGCTCGTCTTTTTTCAATCCTAAATAAGAAGAAAGAAACGCCTGGCTCATCTTTGCAGAACCCACTAATCTCAGCGTATCAACAGTTATCTGTTTGCCTTGGTTTACAAAAAGCTTCGCTATTAAATTACTACTTGTACTGCTCAAACTATCCAACCAAACCTGTGCAAAAGGATACCCGTTATCTTGATAATAATTTAGAATTGTGGAGTAGGTTTTCTTGAGCGAGTTTAGTGACTCAGGTTTGTTTTTTTGGAACTGAGTTTTGAGCCCTAGGTCATTGATTAAATGGGTAGGGATATTACCGTTCGCTAAAATTAAGCCTTCATAAAGCTGGCCTGAGATTACCGTTGCAAACAGTGTATCATTTTCAAATTTGACGGTGCTGATATCTGCATCAAAGTAGCCGATAAATTTTATAGCCTTTATTTGTTGCTCTAATCCGCGGTAAGCGCTTAAAGAGTCTGGAAATTGTTGGTTGCTTTGAATTTTTGACTTCGGCATCCCCTCTATCTTCAATTCAACAGGTTTGTTTTGGCTTAGGCCGATTTGAGAAATGAATGAAAAAAGTGTAAATAGGCAAAACCTAAGCATACACAAAATAAAGGATAATAATTCGGAATGATGGCTTTTTTGTCATTACGCTTTATTCAATACAATATCAACGTTCTATCAGCACCCACTTATTATTGAGAAATGCTGGTCTGTACTTTCAATAATATTACAACTGATATTTATTCCGATTATTTACCATATTTACAAAACGGAGAATTTTGGTATTGCCTCTAAAACTTAAGGTATCATTTCGTTTCAAAATCTTCCAAAAAAAAATTTAATTTGCCTATTAATTTTTGCAACCGCTTTTATTGTTTAAAAACACAAATAACCACCGAATGATAAAAAATATTTCCATTTTCATGCTATCTTGTTTCCTGTTTTTTACAGTACAAGTAGTTGCGCAAACACAAATAACCGGTAAAATTATTGATAGCTTAACCTTAGAACCAGTGCCTTTTAGTTTAGTGCAATTGGTTAAAGGCAAAGCCACTAGCGTAAGCAATGCCGACGGAGATTTTACCATCAGCGTTCTGGCTGAAAACTTAAGCGACACCTTGATAATTTCAAACCTTGGGTATCAATCGGTTGAATTATCGGTTGCAAATGCAACTAAAAATTCTGGCAAAACCTTTTACTTAACGGCTAGGGCAATTGACCTTCATGAGGTTACCGTAAAGCCGGTTGTGATTACTGAGCTATTAAAAGTAGCCATAAAAACCTCGTCTGATAAAATGCAACAACCTGTAATGCTTAGTGGGTATTACCGTGAGGTTGTAAAAA
>JBBSTQ010000184.1:0-6640 GCA_038235745.1 Sphingobacteriales bacterium | reverse complement strand
GAAAGCTTGTTAATCATCAAATACAGAACTGCGACCCTTTTTTCGACGTGATCTGAGAGACAAAACAGCGTTTATTCCCTAATTTTAGCCTCGTGAAAATTTATAACGTAAACAAATTTTCAGCCTGCGGATTTGAGGTAATAAAATTAATTTTTTCATGATTTAATATTTGTTATTGTTGAACAGGAAACTCACCTCCAGTTAAGCAGTCATTTGTTGACTCTGTTGCGTAAATATCCAAGCGGAAATCTCCTATAGATTTTACTAACATTCGTTGTATCTCTCAAACAAGAAGTGTGTAAGCTATGATTTATTGCTAAAAATACTTACAATAATTCTCTTAAACGCTTGGTCCTGCAAGAAACGTTGCACTTTTGATTGTGTATACTTCATCAGGTTTCTTGTTTAAAACGAATCAATAATAAGTCCTATCCTGTAAAGTGAAACTCACATTGGCATTTTTATCTCTTACTGGCCATCCCTTATACATTTTGCCTTCTAAATCTGTTCTATTCAAAATAAAGAACACGTCACGGTTGTAGTTAGTCTGTTTGATTAGAGCATCATCCGATTTATAGTTTATTGTAAATCCAATTCCTCTAGTGGCTGAAATTTCAGGCGTTCCAGCAGTGGCTGGGACTTTCACGGTAGTGCTTAAGTTTCCTGTGAACGTAGAGCTGTTTCGATTATCTTCTTCGTATATAGCAAGATTTTGTTGCAAATTATTTGCTTCCCAATCGCCGTCCCACTCGTTTAAAAATTCCACAAAATTTTCTTTTCTAATATTTTTTCTACTTATTGACCCATCTCCTATGATATAAACATCCGCTTGAACTTGCCCATCTAATATTTTGAGAAATCCATCTGCCCTTGTGAATCTTATCTCTGATCCGCCACCGTTACCGGTAAAGCTAATTAGAGAATCATACTGTTTCTTACATTGTACATCGCCCACGTAAACTTGTTTTACCTCTCTTGGCAACCCAGGGAGTTGGACTGGTGGTTCAGGCGCAAATGCTATACCTGCGGTTGGAGAAGATGTTTCAGGTGCAATTCCATTTACGCCAATAATGTGAGTAGGGGTTTCTTCAGCGTAGTCATCATTAACCAGAACTTGGTTATAACCTTGAAAAATTCCATTCAAGTAATAAGGCTGTGAGCCCCATCCTTCATCAGCGTCTTCAGTAGCAGTAACCAAAGTAGTTATTGGTTCATCGTTATCGTAATTTTGGGAGTAAGGGTAATATATAGAAGGATCTTCTTGTTGCTCTTCCCAAAAGGTGTTTACCTTAATTCTTGTAGCAGAGTATTCATATCGCAAATCTCTTGGTTTTAACTTATTGAGGAATAATAATAAATTCTCGTCGCCAGTTTTGTTTGCTTGTTGCCAGAAATTTTCCGAAAAAGCTTGAAGACTGATATTGAGTTTTTTACATGATGCTTTAAACTTTGTGTTTTCGTTCAACATACTCACATCCGGATAAATCAATGCACTTAATAACACTGATTCGTCGGTGTACGCTTTCGAAAATATTGCAGCATTTACCACCATCAAATTTTCTTTGCTTTTGTACAACTCTTTAAATATGCCCGTAGTTTTCCCTAAGTTTTCTACCAATTTTTTTCTTTTGGGGTTTCAGGTACTTTGTAAACCTTCATTGGATCTACTCCACGGTTAACAATTTCTGGAGCTGAGATGCTGATTGTGGCTTTCCTACATGCGGAAAAAATCAGGACGGCCAATAGGGCAATAAGAGTGATTTTTTTTCATTTTAATAATTTTTGTTTTAGTTAAATATTATAATTAATTGGTTTATTGCTAAGTGATGTACATTTAAAATTACCACTTATTGCCCTCAAACGTCAACTAAAAGTTCTGTATAAAAAAACATTTTTAGTAAAAATAATAAAATTGTTTATAAATTAATTAAATATTGTTTAATGGCATAAATGGCATCACTCTGTGTGTATAACTTGGTATTTTTTATAAAAACATACAGACATATATCGTAAATGATTAATCTAAATTTAGTAAATTCGACTTTCATCGAGCTAGTTTGCCGAATTTTGAGTGTCTTGTCTCTTATATTGTAAATCAAAATGATTATTTTAATCGTTAGCAAGCTAGAAAACGCATGAGTTGTTAATTGTATGTGTTTCGGAACATTTTAAAAAATCATTAATTTTGCGATTCCATTCGCAAAATTCATATTAATTTTGCGAATGGAATCGCAAAATTTACTATATATTTGCGAAAGCAGATTTTATAGATGATAAAAAGAGTAATCAATTCTAAGATATTAGCAAGGCTAACCGACCGAAAAGCAATTATACTTTTGGGGCCAAGGCAGGTAGGTAAAAGTACTTTAATGGAGCAATTGGAAGGTTCATTCGCTCAGCCGGTAACGGTTTGGAATGGTGATGAATCTGACATCAGAGATTTGCTCAGAAACCCATCATCCACAAAATTAAAATCTTTAATAGGCAACGCAAAAACACTTATTATTGATGAGGCACAACGCATTGATGATATCGGCCTGACCTTGAAATTAATTGTTGACCAAATTAAGGATGTAAAAGTGATTGCCACAGGTTCATCTGCCTTTGAGCTTGCTAATAGAACTAACGAGCCACTGACAGGTAGAAAATGGGAGTATAAACTATACCCGATTTCTTTTGAAGAAATGGTAAATCATCATGGGTTATTAGCAGAAAAAAGATTATTGCAACAGAGAATGGTTTTTGGCTACTACCCAGAGATTGTGAATAATCCAGGAGAAGAAATTCCGAGATTGAAGCAATTGGTAGATAGCTATTTATTTAAAGATATACTGATTTGGGAACGCATATTAAAGCCAGAAAAATTAGAAAAATTATTGCAGGCATTGGCATTTCAAGTCGGGAGTGAAGTTTCTTACAATGAATTAGGGCAACTAGCCGGTTTAGACAATCAAACGGTAGAAAAATACATTCAGTTATTAGAGAAAGCATTCATCATTTTTAGGTTAGGGGCATTAAGCAGAAACTTACGAAACGAATTAAAGAAAAGTCGGAAGATTTATTTTTACGATAACGGTTTGCGCAACGCAGTGATCAACAATTTTAATGCAGTCACTTTAAGGGATGATGTTGGTGCGCTTTGGGAAAACTTTTTAATGAGTGAACGACAAAAGGTTTTGGCATATAAGGAAATTCATTGTCTCAGATATTTTTGGCGCACACACGCTCAGCAAGAAATTGATTATTTGGAAGAAAGCGGTGGAGAAATAAATGCGTATGAGTTTAAGTGGAACGCAAAAGCCAAAGTAAAGTTTCCGAAGTCGTTTATAGAGAGTTACCAACCTAAAAATACAAGCGTTATAAACAACGAAAATTTTGAAGATTTTTTGTTGGGTTGATAGGGTAAATATCTATGGATAGATGCTCTGGGAATCTGTTACGCAAAAATCTAGCTTCGACAGCCAAATAAAATTTTTCCGTTTATATTTGCGCCCATGCTTTTGCTTACCTTTATTGTTGCGGTAGTTTTAAACTTTGTCGGCTATATTCCATTATGACGGAGTGGAAATGCAAGTGGAATAGGAAAGCAGACTTACAATTTTATGAAACTTGGTAAATCTCTAAGATAGAGTACCCGCTTCGTGTTGACGATAGTGCCACAGGCATCCCTTTGGGAAAAACATCTCACGAGCAAAGTTGAAATGTAACGTTGTTGTCTATCTGACTAACTATTTGTGAAATGTTTCTCCCGATAGCTATAGGGGAGCACTACCATTTACGTTATTTTAAGTAATTGATTTTTAATGAATTAAAAACACTCAAAAAATAGCGAGTTTATATTTTCTTACGTAAGTGTCCTCCTCTGTCCCACAGGGATTCCTTTGGAAGAAGGGTTGTCCCCAAGGGATTCCTTTGGAAGGGGAGGTTAATCCACTTAAAAAGAATTGTTTTTATATTAAATTCTCCACCTCCCTCTTTAATTCTCCCTCCAGAGGGAGACCCAGTATGGCAACCTTTCAAACTGGCAATGCCTTTCTAATTATTTTCATATTTACCGGGTTTACATGTGTTAACGTCATTTCATATTGATTTATATGAAATATATTAAGCCTCAACATGAACGGAGTGGAAATGCAAGTGGAATAGGAAAACTGCTATGCCACATTTACCAATATGCGAAGTATGAGTCTCAATAAAGTTGATCACAAATGGAATTAAGGTAATTGATTCGCTCAACGACTCAATATTTCCGAAAACTTAAAAACCCCACTTCCTAAAAAGGATATCCAATCGCTAAATTAAACACCAGATTTTCTTTCCTCCAATCTTTATCGCCGAAGTTAATATCGTTGAAAACCGTTCTACTGCCTTTAGGTAAAGAAGGTTTGCGAATTGGGAAACCCAAATCTAAACGTAAAATCAAAAACGATAAATCTAGGCGTAAACCAGCTCCAGCATCAACCGCTAGTTCGCTAGCAAAGTCTTTACCGAACGCGGCACCCGGTTTTTTGGGATCTTCATTTAGCAACCAAATATTTCCGGCATCTACAAATAAAGCACCTTTAAAAATAGAGGTAAAATCATATCGGTATTCTGTGTTCAACTCCAATTTTATATCACCCGATTGGTCAGGCAAAAAAGAGTTTGTATTAGCGGGCTGTTTAAAAGAACCCGGTCCAATTGATCTTGCTCTGAAACCACGCAAACTATTTGTACCACCAATAAAGAACTGTTTGATAAAGGGTAATTGCGACGAGTTTCCGTATGCATAACCAAACCCAGTAATTATCCGGCTGGCAATGGTTGATTTTGTGCCTAGTTTAATATAGTGTCTAAAATCATTCTCAATTTTCAGAAATTGACTAAAAGGCACACCAAATATTCGGGATGTATCTCCATTTAAAACATCACCTTTATTTATTAAACCAGCCACATTTCCTGCTAAATCCACTTGTCCCTTGTAGTAAAAAGTATTCTTCTTTTGAGCTTCTCCGGTAGTGGTATAAGTGTAGCTATAAGATGGGCCAAAAATCAGTTGCTTATCAATCACTCGTTGTAAGCTTTCGTTGTCCTTTGCTAAGGTCTTATATTCTGCCGAAATATTTGATGAGTTGGTATAGGTAATTTCCGTTAATTTTAAAGAGTGTTCTTTCCTTACGTTCTCTTTCCATAAGTAACCGAATGACCCTCTAAAAGTATTGAGAGAATATAATTTAGCTCTGTTCTGGTACTCGAATCCTAAAGTTGCTACAGTTTTTGGAGTGTATGCAGAAACTGAGTTAAATTTAAAAAAAGGCACAACAAATTTAGGCCAAGTCAAACTGGCATCGCCACCAAACCGTGTTACATTGTTGCCGTTATTTTGTCCGGATACCTGCGTCTCTAAACCAAAGAACCCCGTAAGTGTTAGCTGTTCTGCACCTCCAAAAGTATTTCTGTTTGTCCAATTCACATTTACCTCTGTACCGGTGTAATTTGCCGAATTTGTTTTGCCTAACAATTCGGCCCGGATAGATTTTTTTGGCAAAGGCGTTAAATAATAAAAAGCATCTAAAGCACTACTTAAAGAATCGGATGGTCTAAACTCATTCTTCACAAACTTAAAAGTACCCACATTTACCAATCTATTTAACGATAAATTATGGTCTGTTCTGTTGTAAATATCTCCCTTGTTGAATTGTAAAGCCCGGTCAAATATTTGGGGCTTAAATTTTTTCTTTGGATCAACCACAATCAAATCTTTATAGCGGTAAAGCGAATCCGTATTCCGCTGAATGCTATCATCGCCTAAGCTATAATCGGGATAAACATAAATATCCCCGATGCTATAAACGTTTTTGGCTGATCTTGGCGTTTCGTTTTTTATTTTTAAAATAATATCCACTTGATGTTTGCCGACCGTACTGTCAACCTGCGCCAATAAATAACTTGGACCGAAATAGAAAAATCCCTGCTCCTTTAATTTCGCGTCAATTCTGTCTCTTTCGGCTTTAATTTTATCCAAATCATAAGGCTCCCCAGCTTTGAAATACGTGTTCTCTTTAGTGGATGCAATCGCCGTGGCTAATTTTCCGGAATCAGCTGGAAATTTGACTTCTCTTATTTTGTACTGAACGAAAGGTTTAACTGTATAAATGGCGGTAGTGCGTTTACGCTTTGTGGTAGAATCGGAAGTGGCTCTGCCTTTAAAGTAACCACGATTGTCTAACCGGTTTTCAATCAGCTTAACGTTATAATCTAAATCAACTTTTGAGAAAAAAACAGGTGCTTGACCAAATTTTGTGTTTAAAAAATGTTTAATTCCTTTTTCTTTATCTGTTTTGGTGATGTTGAAAATCCATAACTTAGGACGTAAACCTAATATTGAAGAATTAGGACGGGGGCGTAAAATACTTTCCAACTCATCCGTAAGAATAGATTTTTCTTTTTTTGTGACGCTATCCCCTTCAACTTTTATTTTGGCACCCACGTAAAGTAATTCGCCTTTGGGCAAATATTTTGTATTGCTACACGAGGCAACAAACAATGCAAGAGTTAATATATATATGCTAAACTTTAATTTCATGTTAATTACTCTCGATATTTTCTTTCTTTTTATCTTCTTTTTTAGCTTTTGATTTTTCAAAAAGCTCTTTAAATT
>JBBSTQ010000183.1:0-6642 GCA_038235745.1 Sphingobacteriales bacterium | reverse complement strand
CCTAATTTGAATTTATCTGTAATTTGGTAAGCAGTTGTCAAATCATAAATAGTTCCACATTCAGAACCTCTTAAAAAGTTGATGTATGCATCCCAACCCTCAACTGGAGAGACAGTCAACTGAGCACCGATAGCATTAACACCGAAGGATGGATCAGCGATGTAGGTGTTCCAAGTGTCGTTGAACAATCCAACCATTAATCCTACTTTATCAGAAATAGCGTAATTAGCTTTGATACCCGCATTTTGAAACGGGCCATTTGTAAATAAGTATGATGTAGAATAGTTGAAGTTTCCTACAGGAGATATTACTTCATAACCAATAAAAGTTCCCATAAAACCTGCAGTCATGCTAAACTTATCTGTAAAAGCATAACTAGCATATAAATTTTGAATATGGAAAGAACTTAACTCACCAGAAAAGCCGGCATCTTGAGGTAAGATAGATTGATTTTGACCTCTTGGCCCAAAAGATAACTCGCCAACAAAAGAAGTTTTACCAGTTGTTTTCTTAAGTGCAATATCAATCATCCCTAAAGAAACAGAGTTTTGGTCTGATGCGAAACTTGTTCCAATATTACCAGTTTTAGCAAAATCATATTTAAAATACGTATCAACAGAACCGGAAATTTCTAAAGGAGTTGATGTAGAGTCTGTTTGTGCTGAAGCGCCTAAAGCAATTACTGCTACCGTAGCTAAGGTTAATAGTTGTTTTTTCATCTTGTTGTTGTTTAGTGTTTTTTGTTTTTTAATTGTTAAATAATGGAAGGGCTATTTCGCCCTTCCGCTAGGGGTTTTTAGTTTCTTAGTTTTCCGTTTAGTGAGGTGGTGTATGCATGTACGTTATGCTCGTAAACATCCAGTCCTTCAGTTTCTTCCTCTGCAGACACTCTGATTCCCATGGTATATTTCATGATAGCGAAGATTATAAACGAAGCAGAGAAAGCGGCAGCCCCATAAACGGCTACACCTTGTAATTGAGCGATAAAGCTCATATCTGTTCCCCAGATCCCTACGGCTAATGTTCCCCATACACCACAGAATAAATGCACAGGAATTGCACCTACTACGTCATCTAGTTTTAGTTTTTCTAATAGAATAACCGCTAACACTACAATGATACCTGCGATAAAACCGATATATATCGCTTCCATCGGGCTAACTACATCGGCGCCGGCTGTGATACCTACCAAACCAGCAAGGATTCCGTTAAGCACCAAACCAAAATCATAAGTTTTAAAGATAATAGTGGCTAAAATGAAAGCTCCAATTGCACCAGCACACGCACCTAAGGTGGTATTTACCAATACTAAAGACGTTAAAGCTGGGTCTGATGAAAGCACAGAACCTCCGTTAAAACCAAACCATCCTAACCATAGTATAAATACACCGATTGTTCCTAAAGCAAAGTTAGAAGCTGGAAACGGATTTCCTTTACCCGCAAACCGACCGATACGTGGACCTAATACAATGACTCCTGCTAAAGCGCCCCATCCACCTACAGCATGCACTAAGGTTGAACCTGCAAAATCATGAAATCCCCATGAAGCTACAATTCCACCGCCCCAATGCCAGCTACCTAATATTGGATAAATTAACCCTACAAAGAATACGGTAAAAATTAAGTAAGCAGAAAATTTTATACGTTCTGCCACTGCACCAGAAACTATGGTTGCGGTAGTTGCAGCAAATAGTGCTTGGTATAAAAAGTCAGTATAGTAAGTGTAGCCACCTGCATACTCGGCAGTCGCACCATTATCTGGCATCGCTAAACCAAATCCGGCAAAACCAAACCAGCCCGGTATGTCGCCAAAACCTGGATACATTAAATTAAAGCCAACGAATGCGTAAAGTAAAATACCGATAACCGGAGTGATTACATTTTTAAATAAAATGTTGACCGTATTTTTAGTTTGAGAGAAGCCAGCCTCTACACTGGCGAAACCTAAATTCATTATAAACACAAGTGCGGCACATACCATCATCCAAATGTTGCTGGCATTCAAAAAAACTTCTTTTGCTGCATCTGCGGTTGCTGCAACCTCTTGCATGGGTACCAACATCGCTAACGTTTGTAATTTGACGTCAAGCATCGGCATGACGTTTAGTGTAAGTAGTAATGAACTTTCCATCTTTTGTTGTTTTGGGTTTATTTAAAATTAAATTTTTGATTAGTTAATTATTGATAGATTTTTTATTCTCTCTAAAAGAAACTAAAAACACCATCTTTTAACATTCGCAAATTCAGTATTTTTATTAAAACACCAAAGAAAATGTGACTTTTATCACAATTTTTAATAAAAACTAAAATATACACCTATTTTTTGTTGTATAATTATCAAATATCTAATGTAAATCTGATAATTTTTGAATTTCTTTAAAGTAAAACAACTAATATATACTAAGATTTCTTTTCTTTTTCGATAGAATTTGGAAAACGATTGACCCAAAACTCCTATTTCCACCAAATCCGTAAAAAATATTGACGTTATTAGCTGAAAAATTAATGAAATCAGCTTTAAATTATTTTTTTTCAAAAAAAATTGATAAAAACCCATAAAATCATGCTACTTTTAGCACATAATATTTAGAAATTAGTTTTTAACAAATAAAAAACAACCTAAAATGTCAATAATTAGATTTCAAGCACTTCAGTCGGTATTAGGCAGAGTAATACCAGAAGTAAAAGCACCATCTACCAAAATCTCCGACTATTACGGTCAAAACGTTTTTGATAAGGCGAAAATGAAGGCCCACATGTCTAAGGAAGCTTTTCAAGCGATAGTTAGCGCCGGAGAAAGCGGAACACCTATTGAAAGAGATGTGGCAGAGCATATCGCTGCTGCTATGAAAACATGGGCTATGAGCAAAGGCGTGACACATTATACGCATTGGTTTCAACCATTGACAGGCACCACTGCCGAAAAACACGATTCATTTTTTGAACCAGCACCAGATGGTTCCCCTATTGAAAAATTTGCAGCTGAAGCTTTAGTTCAGCAAGAGCCAGATGCATCTAGTTTTCCTAACGGAGGAATAAGAAGCACTTTTGAGGCTCGTGGATATACCGCTTGGGACCCAACATCTCCAGCCTTTATATTTAGAGGTACACTTTGCATCCCTACTGTATTTGTTGCTTATACTGGCGAGTCTTTAGATTATAAGGCGCCGTTATTAAAAGCGTTATCTGCTTTAGACAAAGCCGCTGTAGATGTTTGTGGTTATTTTGACAAAGGAATAACTAAAGTTAATGCCTCTTTAGGTATTGAACAAGAGTATTTTTTAGTGGATTTAGCGTTATTTAACGCAAGACCAGATTTAATGTTGACCGGTAGAACACTTTTTGGACATTCGTCTGCAAAAAACCAACAACTGGACGATCATTATTTCGGTACTATTCCAGAAAGAGTACTTGCTTACATGCAGGATTTTGAAATTGAAGCATTAAAATTAGGTATTCCGTTAAAAACCCGACATAACGAAGTTGCTCCGTCACAATTTGAGTGTGCTCCTTTATATGAAGAAATCAATTTGGCGATTGACCACAATCAATTGTTAATGGATTTAATGGACAAGGTTGCCAGAAGACATAATTTCAAAGTACTGTTACACGAGAAACCTTATGCGGGTATCAATGGTTCTGGCAAGCACAACAACTGGTCTTTAATTACAAATACTGGTAAAAACCTTTTAGCGCCAGGAAAAACACCTAAAAACAACCTAATGTTTTTAACGTTTTTTGTGAATACCATTAAAGCAGTGCATGAACATGCAGATTTATTGAGGGCTTCAATTGCATCAGTACATAATGACCACCGTTTGGGTGCTAACGAAGCACCTCCAGCAATTATCTCTATTTTCTTAGGTAGCCAGCTGAGTGATGTGTTAGATGAGGTTGAAAGTTCGAAAATTGCTAAGAAAGTTAAGGAAGAAAACTTAATGTGGCATGGAATTCCAAAAATTCCAAACATATTGTTTGACAATACTGACAGAAACCGTACCTCTCCATTTGCTTTTACAGGTAATAAGTTTGAATTAAGAGCAGTTGGATCTTCTGCAAATTCATCAAGCCCAATGACGGTTTTAAACACCATCATGGCAGATCAACTTGTTAAATTTAAGACCGAAGTTGACAAACTGATTAAGAAAGGCGAAAAGAAAGATTTAGCTATCGTTAATGTAATAAGAAAATACATTAAGGAATCTAAAAACATCCGTTTTGAAGGTAATGGCTACAGCGATGAGTGGGCTAAAGAAGCAGAAGGACGTGGATTATCAAACATCAAAACTACTCCGAAAGCTTTAGATGCTTTAATTTCAGAAAAATCCAACAAATTATTCCAAGACACAGGAATATTCAGCACTAGAGAAGCACATGCCCGCCATGAGATTTTATTGGAAGATTATTACAAAAAAATCCAGATTGAGGGTCGTGTTATCGGCGAGATGGTTACCAACGTAATTATCCCTGCAGCAATTAGCTACCAAAATGTGTTGATCGAAAACGTTAAAGGCTTAAGAGATATCGGTTTAACCGAAGAAGCTGATAGCGCTCAGATGTTAATCATCAAGGAAATATCTAAACATGTAAACTTTATTAAAGATAACGTACATGCGATGATTGAAGAACGCAAAATAGCTAATAAGTTAGAAGATTCTCGTGATAAAGCAATTGCTTACGATGAGAAAGTTAGAATGTATTTTGAGCCAATCCGTTACCATGTTGACAAACTAGAGTTAATGGTTGATGATAATGTTTGGCCTTTACCAAAGTTCAAAGAGTTATTGTTTACTAAATAAGCTTAACACTAAAAGTTTAAAGCCGTTTCTGTTAACAGAAGCGGCTTTTTTTTTGGATTGATTTTGGGCATTTCTCAGTATTAACGCTCAAGCCAACGTCGTTACGTTAGTGGACTTCATAATGCTGAAGCTCAATATAGTTAATCTGAATCAATGTAAAATGACGTTGACAAGTGAAAATTGTGTTTACCCGAAAGTAAGGAGTGTCATCCTTAGCGGAGTCGAAGGAGTGCGTTGGGATTAAACTTTGAATGGTGGCAAATGCTTCGTACGATAGCTATCGGACTCCGCTCAGCAGTACAAAACGGCAATACTTCGAGACTGTTGAAAATCAAACAAGTCCAAATAACGTCAAAAGTCACGGTTTGAGAGATCTCATAAATAGGCATAACACTAAGAGCCGAATTTTGCAGCGGAAATTTCTCCTTTCATCGAAATGAGCTATTAACTAAAACCCAACTCCCCAAGCCGTAACCACAAATTTTCTTCTTCCGCCAAAATCTCTGTGCTCACACAAGTAAATTCCTTGCCAAGTGCCCAACGCCAACTTTCCATTTCTGATCGGAATAGAAACGGATGAACCTAACAGTGCACTTTTTAGATGTGCGGGCATGTCATCAGAACCTTCATAATCATGTTTATAATCTGGGTCATTTTCCTTTACTGTTTTATTAAAAAACATTTCAAAATCTTGCCTTACGGTAGGGTCGGCGTTTTCGTTGACACATAAAGACGCTGATGTGTGCTGAATAAAAACCTGCAACATCCCAATTTTAACTTCAGCTAATTGAGGCAAACAAGCCTCTATCCTATTGGTAATGATGTGAAATCCTCTCTGTTTTTGCTCTAAAACCAATAATTCCTGAAAAAAGTTAGTCATATAATTTAAAGATTTGTTTTTTGGATAAGCAAGGCACTCAAGTCTTCTTCTTCGCCACTAAAAACGTTCATATCTACTTTATGCTTTATCCCATCTATCCGAGCATTATCTGCATGTTGCCAAAAATCCCAGTGTGTCTCTTTCTTTAATTTCAGTTTAGGCTGATAATAATGGGCAATCCATAGCGGATAATCGTCAAACTCGCCTTGTAAATTATCTTTATAAAACTGATAACCGGTATAAATTATCGGTTTCATCTTCGTTTTCTTTTCTACTTCGTCCAAGAAGTCTTGAATGTTAGGAATGAGCTCTTCTTTATTTTGGCCAGCGGTTTCCTCAATATCAATTACTGCAGGTAAATCTCCGGCTTCCATTTTAACGGTCTGTAAAAAAAACCTTGCCTGCCAAATTCCTGATTTCTTGGGTTTAAAGTAGTGGTAAGCTCCACGAATTACGCCTGAATTTTTAGTTTCTCGCCAATTCCGCTGAAAATACGAGTCAACCAGAGTGACGCCTTCGGTTGCTTTTATAAAAGCAAATGACACTTTTATCCCGTTGTTGTCTATTTTTGAAACCTTGTCCCAATCAATTTTACCCTGATAGTAAGAAACATCAATGCCGTGAACGTAATATTTTCGGGGAATGCGAATTGCGAACTCATCGTAATGTGGATATTCATCAAAAACGAATAAATCTCTAAACCATCTGCTGGTAGAAACAGCCGTTTTCAGCACTTTTCCATAATATAATGGAGATAGTATTAAAGTGAATATAATTACGCCAATCACTTTAAGCTTCAAAAAACTTTTCTTCTTTGGTTTTGCTTTACGTGGTGTGTAAGTTTTCTTTGTAGCTGTAGCTTTTTTAAGAACAACTTTTTTTTGAGGAGGCATTAAATAGTATAAAGAGCTAAAACCTAGCTATTAAAATTAAAGTAGCTGAGAATTTTAACTGATGGATTCT
>JBBSTQ010000182.1:0-6655 GCA_038235745.1 Sphingobacteriales bacterium | reverse complement strand
TATAATGACCAAACTCGGTTCTAAAATTTCTATTTGCTTGAAAATATTTTGTGTGGATGTTTCGGTTAAAATGTAACAATCGGAAACGGGATTCGGCAAAATACGTTCGGCTCGCAACTTAATTTGTTGTTCACTTTCCTCCCCAGAAACATACAGGATTTTGAGCTTTGGGATGGATAGCGCAATTTGCAACATCAAGGTTGACTTGCCAATTCCCGGTTCGCCGCCAATTAAAACTAACGACCCGCCTACAATCCCACCTCCCAAAACTCGGTTCAGTTCGTTATCAGGAGTAACCAAGCGGTGGTCTTCGGTATAGGCAATTTCCTGCACTTTAGCGGGTTTGTTGACCCGTGATTTTATTTGTGTGCTGGTCTTCCATTCGGGCGCATTTTTAGCACCTTTTTCTACAATTTCTTCTACAAAAGTGTTCCATTGCTGGCATGATGGACATTTCCCCAGCCATTTTGGTGTTTCAAATCCGCAGCTCTGGCAGAAGTAGGAGGTTTTAGTTTTAGCCAATTTCTTATGATTGTAATGTTGGATTTAAAGGTAAGGGTTTATTTCTTTTTTGGAGTTTAGGATACTGAAATTTAAATAGATTATCCTTCAAGAACTTTCTTTTGGAAAGATATAATATGAATTTGGGTGCTTATGATCGATTACGAAAGATTTTGAAACCGACAAATTTTGCGTCCCGATAGCTATCGGGAGGGATAGTCTCAAAGGGAAGACTGTGTCTAAGTGAAAATCCTTTTTGTTTCATCCTGAGCGAAGTCCGATAGCTGTCGGACGAAGGAAACAAAAAGATTGTTCCAAAGGAACTCCTTCGGAGTAGCGAAAAGCCCGCCCTGCCTGCCCCGAGCGAAAGCAATCGGGGAACGCCCAAACACTAATTCTGAATAAAGAAGTTAGCTGAGTAGACAAAAAATAATTTATGTCACAGTTCTAAAAAATTGCCTACACTTAGCTAAGCTGGAATAGTAAGCATGACTAAATAATAAAATTAGACTTGTCTAACTTATATTTTTGGTTTACATTTGCTGTGAGTTAAAACAGAATATAATTTATGAAATCAATATTTACTTTTTCCCTACTTATCCTACTATGTGCATCAAGCACTATTGCTCAAACGGCAAGCGTCTCAGGGAAAGTCACTTCAGGCAAAGACAGAGTCCCATCAGCAAGTATCTCCATACAGGGTACTCAAATGGGTAACACGACCAATAATAATGGAGAATTCCAAATCAAGAACATTAAAGCAGGAACTTATAAAATTGTAGCATCGGCGGTTGGCTTTGGTCGTGTGGAAAGAATCATCACGCTTAGCGACAATGAAATAAAAGTAATCAACTTTGAACTTGCAGAGATGATGTCGGCGTTAAACCAAGTGGTGGTTACTGGAACAAGAACTCCCAAAAGAAAAACCAATTCGCCGGTAATCGTAAACCTAATTAACAGCAAAACTTTAGATCAAGTAGTTGCAACCAACCTTTCCGATGGTTTAAAATACCAACCCGGTTTGCGTGTGGAGGACAATTGCCAAACTTGTGGCTACACGCAATTGCGTATGAACGGTTTGCAAGGCGGCTATTCGCAAATTTTGATTAATAGTCGCTCAATATTTAGCCCCCTAACCGGTTTATATGGAATGGAGCAAATCCCAACTAATATGATTGATAGGATAGAGGTGGTTAGAGGTGGTGTTTCTGCTTTGTACGGCTCTAGTGCAATTGGTGGTACGGTAAACGTAATCACAAAAATACCGACTGAGAACAATTACTCTTTAACAAACACTTACCAAAACATTAAAGGGCAAACGAGCGATAATGTGATTTCTGGAAACGCATCCATTGTTAACGAAGCTAGAAATGCAGGAATCAGTTTTTTTGTGAACAACAGAAACCGTGGGCATTTTGACGCTAATGGCGATAACTTTTCTGAAGCACCGCAATTGAAAGACAATACTTTTGGAACTAATTTGTTTTTTAAGCCAAAGGAAAATCACAAATTAGAATTAAGTTTAAGCAGCATTTATGAGTATCGTTTCGGTGGCGAAATTGTTAAGAAGCCCGCTTATTTAACCAAGCAATCCGAAGAAAGAACACACAATGTTTTGATGGGTAGTGCCGATTATTCTATCAGTTTTAACGAAAACAAAAACTCTGTAAGCTTTTATTACGGCGGGCAAAACACGAAAAGAGACCATTATACCGGGATTATCCCAGATGATGTGGTAGAACAAGCCGCGTTTTTTGCAGATCCTCCGTACGGAACTTCTGACGTAACTACCCATCAAGGTGGTGTGCAATTGAACAACAGCATTGATAAGTTTTTAGGCGGAAAAGCGGTATTAACTACCGGTGCTGAATATGTTTACGATTCGGTTTTTGATGAGATTGAACCCTACAATTACCTGATAGATCAAACTACAAAAAACATTGGCGTTTTTGTTCAAAACGATTGGGACATCACTAAAAACCTAAACTTTTTGACTGGTTTTAGATTGGATAAGCACAACTTTGTGGATAAAGTTATTTTTAGTCCGAGATTATCTTTACTGTATAAATTAAAAGAAACCACGCAGTTTAGAGCGGGTTGGGGAACTGGATTTAGAGCGCCACAAGCATTTGATGCTGACTTACACATTGCCTTTGCAGGTGGCGGTATTTCTCGCATTTCTTTGGCAGATAATTTAAAAGAAGAACGTTCTAATAGCTTTACAGGTTCTGTAAATTATGATAAAGCAACAGAACATTTCATCGCAGGTTTTACGATAGAAGGTTTTTACACACAATTAAAAGACGCTTTCTTCCAATTTCCGTTAGGTGCAGATAATTTTGGTGAGCGGTTTGAAAAAAGGAACGGTCCAGGAGCAACGGTAAGAGGATTCACTTTAGAGGCTAGGGCCAATTTTGATTATGTTGTGCAGCTAGAGGCTGGCTTTACCATCCAAAAAAGTACGTTTAATGAAGCTGTAGAAAACATTGAAGGGTTGGCGACAAAAAGAGAATTTTTGCGTACGCCAAACGATTACGGCTACGCAACATTGACTTACACGCCAGTAAAAAGCTGGAATATTAGTGCAAATGCAGTTTACACAGGCACCATACTTTTGGCTCACTTCGCTGGCGATGGTACAGGACAAACAGTTGATGAGTATTTTAAAACGAAGTCTTTTATGGATGTTGGCTTAAGAGTAGGTCATACTTTTGAACTAGAGAAAGTTAATTCGGGAATAGAAATTTTTGGTGGCGTGAAAAACCTGTTCGACTCATACCAAAACAACTTTGATATTGGTAAAAACAGAGACAGTAATTTTGTTTACGGCCCAAGTTTACCACGAAGTATTGTATTTGGAGTGCGGTTGAAATCATTATAAATGAAAGGTTAATGAAAATTGTAATTAAGATAGCATTACTAATTTGGCTGAGTACAAATATACTCGGCCATAGTGCTTTTGCACAAAACGCCAACAAAGTGAATTGGATCAGTTTTGAACAGCTGAACGATTCGTTAAAGGTAAAACCTAAAAAAGTTTTCGTAAACTTTTATGCCAATTGGTGTACCATCTGTAAGCAAATGGAGCATGCCGCTTTTGCGGATAAAGATGTGATAAAGCAATTGAATGAGGATTATTACGCAGTAAAAATGAATATAGAAAGTGCCGATACCATCAATTTTGGTGGGCAGGTATTTATGAACAACCGTATTAAGAAAGTAAATCCAATTCATGAGATTGCTTTACTTATGGCGAGCCGAAAAAACAAACCATTCTCTGTGCCTGCTTTTGTTTTGTTAGATGAGCAGTTTGTGGCGGAAGTTAGGTATTTTCAATATATGGATGCTGAGGCGATGAAGAAGGTTTTAATAAGTGATTAAGTATTTTGTTATAGGCCGTTACTTAATGACTCGAATTTGATTGTTAATTCTGGTATTTAACGCAAAGGAAAACCACGCACCCCGTCATGTCGACCTTTGTGCCGTAGCCATCTCTTTGGGAGAGACATCTCACAAGCAAGTTAGCCGTTTAGGTCAACGAATATCGTATGGCAACCTACTTGTGTGACCTCTCGTTCCTCGACGTGACGAAGTGAAGAGAATTAATACCCATATTTCTCTTTCCAAAGCTCTTTTAAATGCGCTCTAGTTTTCTGCTCTGCTGGGTTTGGTTGTGGGTCGTAAAGCTTAGTGCCGCTTATCGTTCCCGGTAAAAACTCCTGCTCGGTAAAATTGTTTTCAAACGAGTGGGCGTACTTATAGTTCTTGCCATAATCCATATTCTTCATCATCTTGGTTGGGGCATTGCGCAAATGTAAAGGCACTGGCAAATCTCCAGTTTGTTTAACTAAAGCTTGTGCATTTTTAATTGCTTCATAAGAGGCATTACTTTTCGGAGAGGCCGCCATATAAGTAACCGCTTGCGAAAGTATAATCCTAGATTCGGGCCAACCAATCACATTTACCGCTTGAAAACAATTATTAGCCAGCAGCAAAGCATTTGGGTTAGCGTTTCCAATATCTTCCGAAGCCAAAATCAATAACCTCCGAGCAATAAATTTTGGGTCTTCGCCACCTTCAATCATCCGGGCCAACCAATAAACCGCCGCATTTGGGTCGCTACCGCGGATGGATTTGATAAACGCGGAAATAATATCGTAATGTTGCTCCCCAGTTTTATCGTAAAGCGCCATATTTTGTTGCACATGGCTCAATACAAAATCGTTGGTAATCACTACTTTTTTATCCTTTGTAGCGTTTACCAAAAGCTCAAAAATATTCAAGAGTTTACGTCCGTCGCCACCAGAAAGCCTAATCAAAGCTTCTGTTTCATTAAGCGCTATCGTTTTGTCTTTTAAAACTTCATCGTTTTTAATGGCGTTTTTTAGCAGACTAATCAACTCATCTTCTTTCAAATTTTGCAATACATACACTTGGCAACGAGAAAGCAAAGCCGAAATCACTTCAAAAGAAGGGTTCTCCGTGGTCGCACCAATCAGTGTAACCAAACCCCTTTCCACAGCCCCCAATAAAGAGTCTTGTTGGGATTTAGAAAAGCGATGGATCTCATCAATAAACAAAACCGGCACTATACCGCCTTTTTTGTACTGAGCGGCTTTTTCAATCATCTCCCTAACATCCTTCACGCCAGAATTAATCGCACTTAAAGAAAAAAACGGTCGGTCCAAACTTTGTGAAATGATGAACGCCAAAGTGGTTTTGCCAACTCCAGGCGGACCCCAAAAAATCATCGACGGAATGTGGTTGTTTTCTATTGCTTTTCGTAAAACCGCACCTTCGCCCACCAAATGTTGCTGACCAGTGTATTGCGCCAATGAATGCGGACGCATTCGTTCTGCTAAAGGATCTGAAAGTGCCATAAACTAAAATTTTATTGTTTTTTGAATAGGTTGTTGATTAAACGGCGAGCCGGAGCTTTTTAGTTTACTCAACAAATTACCATCTGGGTTTTGTAGGTAAAGTTCTACCAAATAGTATTCCCCTTTTTTAAATGGCTGGTTAGGCTTAAAAACCAATTGCTCTTTCTCAACCCTGTAATTTCCGGTCAGTGGTTTCTCCAAATCTTGTAAATCATCTTCCACTTTGTGGTAAATAGCTAAACTGCTTTGCCATTGATCTTGCGATATACTATCAACAACCAGTTGCTCTAGAACAGAATTATCTATATTTTTGACTAAAATGCAACAGGAATCTGTGGCAATTTCTATTTTGTTGGCTAGCAAATTGCTTTCCGAAGAATGGCAAGATGCCATTGAAAATAACAAAATAATTATATTTATCTTCCACATCTTATAAAATTAAAAAATGAAATTGATTATCGAAATTTTGGTCATGGGTTTAGCGGTTTTACTAGCGGCTTTTATTATTCCAGGCGTACAAGTTGACGGCTTTGGAAGTGCAATTATTGTAGCTGTTTTAATTGCCTTGGCAAATGCTACAATAGGGTTTATTCTACGCATTCTTACGTTTCCCATCAACTTTTTAACATTGGGGCTGGTGTCGTTCATCATTAGTGTGTTGATGATTTTACTGGTAGATTCTTTTATGGACAGTTTCCGTACCTCAGGGTTTTTCTCTGCAATGCTTTTCGCAATTGTGTTGGCAGTTATTAAAATGTTGTTTAATACGGATAAGGGTGTGAAGGATTAGGTTTGTAGCTTGTGAGCCTGAGCGGAATCCGATAGTCCCGAAGCTATCGGGATTGGACGAAGGATAACCACAGAGGTCACGGAGTTTTTACACAAAGGGAACAGTGTTATGTGGCGATTTTCAACCACAGAGGGCACAGAAATCACAGAGTTGGGTGGCAATTTGAAACTTCTTACTAAGGATTGCATTTATTCTTTCACACCAAAACTAAAAATAAACATGAAATTTACATACACCAACAAACCCCAGACAAACCACAACACAAGCAAGTCCCTCTCTTTCGGAGAGGGATTTAGGGAGAGGCTGAACCCCAACACAAGCAAGTCCCTCTCTCCCGATCCCGATAGCTATCGGGACTATCGGGACGGAGAGGGATTTAGGGTAAGGCTCTTTTTTTCCACGCTACTTTTCTTCCTTTTTTCTTCCTCGGTTTTCGCACAGTGGGGTCAAGAAACCTACTGGTCTTTGGATGGCAATAAAATTA
>JBBSTQ010000181.1:0-6700 GCA_038235745.1 Sphingobacteriales bacterium | reverse complement strand
TTTATCAATTGGGGTTGTAGCTGCGTTATCTAGATATACTTTCATTTTGTTAATGATTGAATTTTGAATGATAGAAGGATTGAATGCAATATAATGAGTGAATTTTGAATGAGTGAAGGATTGAATGCAATACAATGGGTGAATTTTGAATGAATGAAGGATTGAATGCAATATAATGAGTGAAGGAATGAATGAAGGATTGAATGCTTTGTAGGCTTTAAATAATGACTGAATTTTGAATGAGTGAGGGAATGAATGCTTTGTAGGCTTTAAATAATGAGTGAATTTTGAATGAGTGAAGGATTGAATGCTTTGTAGGCTTTAAACAATGAGTGAATTTTTTATTTTTTTATAGGCGAAACTTTCTTTCTGCCGGATGCCGCTACTTTTAATATTTCCGTTGCTTCTTTCATTAAGGATTCGAGTTGTTTGGAATTTATAATATTTGCCTCGACCAAAATTTCCTTCCAAAATAAGCTTTCATGTGCTTCTTCTACAACAATTGAAAGTTTAGCATGAAACTCTGCTTTAGATCTTGCTCTGCAAGCTGCTCTATAGTTTGCCCCAACAAATGATGAACTTCTTAATAATTGCCTACCAATAATTTTTGCTTCTTCAGTTTTTGGGAGATTTTGAAAAAGTTTAATATTCGCAATCACAAACTGCTTCGTTCTTTTTTTGAACGCTTCAATAAAATCAACTTTGATATTCTCTTCCATTAGTTCTAATTCAAACCTTTGTCACACTTCTAAGGTATTCAATCATTCAAAATTCAATCATTCAAAATTCAATCATTCAAAATTATACTAAACAAAGTATTCTCTCATTCACTCATTCACTCATTCAAAATTAATTCACTGACTCATTCAAAATTATTTTTATATCACTAATAATCTTACTTGCCAACCCTTCCGCCGCCGTTTCAGAACTTGCTTCGGAATAAATACGGATAATAGGTTCGGTATTAGAACGTCTCAAGTGTACCCACTGTTTGTCAAATTCTATTTTTAGACCATCGATAGTGCTGTGTGGTTGCGTTTTGTATTTCTCTTCCACTTTCAACAACAAATTATCGATATCCATTTCTGGCGTCAAAGTGATTTTATTCTTAGAGATAAAATAAGATGGATAACTGGCTCGCAGCTTAGAAATTGATTGACCGTACTTAGCTAAGTGCGTTAAAAAGAGCGCAATTCCAACCAAAGCATCTCTGCCATAATGCAGTTCAGGGTAAATTACACCACCATTTCCTTCGCCGCCAATTACCGCATTTTTGGCTTTCATTAAGTTTACCACATTAACTTCTCCAACTGCTGAAGCATGATATTCGCCACCTGCTGTTTCGGTCACATCGCGTAACGCCCTGGTTGATGATAGGTTAGAAACCGTGTTTCCTTTTTTGTTTTTCAGAATGTAATCGGCAACAGCAACCAAGGTGTACTCCTCGCCAAAAACGTTCCCATCTTCGCAAACAAAACAAAGTCGGTCAACATCTGGGTCAACCGCGATGCCTAAATCGGCATTTTTAGCGGTCACTTCACTAGCCAAAGCAGTCAGGTTTTCTGGCAAAGGTTCTGGGTTATGAGGGAACTTTCCGTCAGGTTCGCAATAAAGCTCAAAAACTGTTTTTACGCCCAAAGCTTTCAGTAAAGCTGGAACAAATATCCCACCGGATGAATTCACACAGTCAATAGCTACTTTAAAATCGGCATTTCTAATCGCTTCAATATCCACCAAAGGCAAAGCCAAAATCTGGTCGATGTGTTTTTGCATATAAGTATCATCTTGCGTAACTTTTCCTAAATCGTCAACTTCCGCAAAAAGAATGTCTGTATCTTCTGCTATTTCCAAAACCTTTTTTCCATCGGCATCATTGATGAATTCTCCCTCATGGTTTAGCAGTTTCAAAGCGTTCCACTGTTTTGGGTTATGGCTGGCCGTAATAATAATTCCACCGCCCGCATTTTCTAACGGAACGGCAATCTCGACAGTTGGCGTAGTCGATAAACCTACATCGACTACATCAATACCAATTCCTTGCAATGTACCCACCACTAAATTGCGCACCATTTCGCCCGAAATTCTGGCATCGCGACCCACAACTATTTTCTTAATTCCACTTTGCGCTATTACCCAAAGCCCAAATGCTGTGGTAAATTTCACAATATCTGTTGGCGTTAATGCATCGCCCGCTTTGCCGCCAATGGTTCCTCTTATTCCCGAGATTGATTTTATTAAAGTCACTTTGTTGTTGTTTTATTGATTTTGGTAAAATTAAAAATATTATGGTGCTTAATTCATCTTATTTTAAACACGGGTGTAAAAAGGTAATTTATATATTTGCATGTCATCATCAAAAATAGCACATGCCCAAAAAATGGTTTCAAAATTGGTTCAATTCTCCTTTTTATCATATTCTTTACAAAAAAAGGGATGACGAGGAAGCTGAACTTTTTATAGATAATTTGTGCAGTTTTTTAAAGCCAAAAGCTAATGCCCGCATGTTGGACATTGCTTGTGGAAGAGGCAGACATGCCATTTATTTAAACAAAAAGGGCTTTGATGTTACTGGGATAGATTTATCTTTTGGTAGCATAAAATTTGCACAACAGTTTGAAAACAAACATCTGCATTTTTATGTGCAGGATATGCGCAATCCTTTTTACATCAACTATTTCGATTTTGCCTTTAATATTTTTACGAGTTTTGGTTATTTTGAAACCGACAAAGACCATATAAAAGCTTTGAAGTCTTTTAACAAAGCTTTGAAAAAAGACGGGATTTTAGTTTTTGACTACATGAACAGTCAGAAAATAATTAACCATTTGGTTACCAAAGAAGTTAAAGAAGTAGACGGAATTGAGTTTCATATCACTAGGCAAGTAGTTGACGGGAAAATAGTAAAGTCGATCGATTTTGAACACCGCAACAAGCATTACGCCTTTAAAGAAGAAGTCAAAGATTTTAAAACTGAAGATTTTCGACGACTTTTTAAAGCTGCCGGTTTAGAAATTACGAATACTTTTGGGGATTATCAGCTGAACCCGTTCAACATTAACCAATCTGACCGTTTAATTTTTATTTGTAAGAAAACCAATGCTTGAAGAAATCATTAGGTTAGACCACCAGCTTTTCCAAGCGATAAATACCGGATTAAGCAATGGTTTTTTTGATTGGTTGATGCCCATTTTTCGAAACAAATACACTTGGATTCCCTTATATATCGCTATTATTTTTTTTGCGATAAGAGCTTATAAGGTCAAAGGCTTATACTTCGTGATTTTTTTAGCAGCTGCAGTTGGCATAGCCGATTTTGGTAGCGCAAGTATTATCAAACCAATTTTTAAACGCGACAGACCTTGTAATGAAGTTAATTTTCAGGCAAAGGTAATTACAAGAGTAAACTGTGGTTCAGGAAAAAGTTTCCCTTCCACCCATGCTTCCGATCATTTTTCTTTGGCAACATTCTTAGTGATGATTTTCGGTAAAAAGTGGAAATACTTTACAGTAATTGCTATATTTTGGGCAACCATCATCTGTTTTGCACAGGTTTACGTGGGGGTTCATTTCCCAATCGATGTTACCGTTGGCGCTTTGTTCGGTTCACTTATAGGGTTTTTAATGGCGAAATTACTTTTAAAATACGTTCCGTTTACTGCATAAAAAATGAGTTATTTTATCATTTCATTATTAGGATTTTGTGCGCTACTTGGTGGTTTTGCAGTCTTTTTTGTTAAAAAAAATAGCACCAACAAACTTAAGCTCATCTTATCGTTTAGTGGCGCCTACCTGTTTGCAATTACTGTTTTGCATTTACTGCCAGATGTTTACGGGAATGACCAGACCCGCTTGATTGGTCTATTTATTTTAGGCGGATTTGTGTTGCAAATTTTGTTAGAGCAATTTTCTCAGGGAATTGAGCATGGACATATTCATGCGCACAGCCACCAAACCAGTTTCCCGTGGGGAATTATGCTTAGTTTATGTTTACACGCTTTTTTAGAGGGAATGCCACTCACTGCAAAACACAATCAAGAGTTGGTTTACGGTATCGCTATTCATCACATTCCGGCCGCCTTTGCATTAGGAAGCGTATTATTGGCAAATCACATCAAAAAAAGCTCTGTTTCGATATTGCTAGTTGTATTTGCGGCGATGTCGCCATTAGGTTACATTTTTAGCTTTTCATTAAGCAACGGAAACATTCAAAGCTT
This sequence comes from Sphingobacteriales bacterium, assembly GCA_038235745.1. GTDB lineage: Bacteria > Bacteroidota > Bacteroidia > Sphingobacteriales > Sphingobacteriaceae > Pseudopedobacter. Next base: position 2,486 of record JBBSTQ010000181.1, on the reverse strand, counting down.
AGGAAGTTATTATCCTTATATCATGGGGATTGTGATCGGTATCTTTTTGCATATTTCAACCACTATTTTATTTGAATCTAGCGTTGACCATAAGTTTTCGGTTAAAAAAACTGTTGCCGTTTTGCTTGGGATGGGCATTGCCTTGGCGGGATTTTTTATGGGAGGGCATTAGGGGATAATTTTGAAGGATTGAAGGAGAGAATGATTGAATTGCTGAATGGTTAGTAGCGCAAGTCTTAAGTGAGATGGCAAAAGCGGTGGATGACTTGTGGCTTACGGTAATTTCAACCAGCAAAATTGGGATCCACGTTAAGAGATTTGCACCTAAAAACTGGACTAGAGGAAGAGAAATCCGCAAGTTTATCTGTTCAACAAAGCAGTTGCAAAGGAACTCAGGGATCTCTCCTATCGTCGAGATGATGGCGTGGGATTGACGTTCAATTTCCGTACTTTTGCCACATGGCAGGTATATATATTCACATTCCTTTTTGCAAACAGGCTTGTCATTACTGCGATTTCCATTTTAGCACTTCTTTAAAATATAAAAAGGAGATGTTAGAAAGCATCCACAAGGAAATTAAATTGCAAAAACCATATCTCGAAAACCATAAGATAGAAACCATCTATTTTGGTGGTGGCACCCCTTCCCTACTCACCGCAAGTGAAATTTCTGAGCTGATAGAAAACATTCAAGTCAATTATGAGGTAATTGCAAACCCTGAAATTACTTTAGAAGCGAATCCAGACGATTTAGGTATAGAAAAACTAAAAGATTTACGAAACACTCTTGTGAACCGCCTGAGTATTGGTGTCCAGTCCTTTTTTGATGAGGACTTAAAATGGATGAATAGAGCGCATGTTGCCAACGAAGCGGAATCTGCGATAAAAAGAGCGCAAGATTATGGTTTAGAAAACATTACGATTGATTTAATTTATGGATATCCGCTGTTGAGCGATTTAAAATGGAAAGCTAACATTCAGAAAGCTATCGACTTTGAAATTTCGCATATCTCTAGTTACAGCATGACGGTTGAACCCAAAACTGCTTTGGCAAGTTTCATTAACAAAGGCAACGAGAGGCCAATGGATGAAGCGCAAAGCGCACATCAGTTTCAATATTTGATGGACGAGCTTTCGATAAACGGATTTGAGCACTACGAGATTTCCAATTTTTCAAAACCGGGGCAATACTCTAAACACAACACCAATTATTGGCGTGGCGTTCACTATTTAGGTGTTGGACCCTCGGCACATTCCTTTAATGGTGAAAGTAGGCAATGGAATATCGCAAATAACTCAAAATATTTATCTGCGCTAGAAAAAAACACAATTCCTTTTGAGGTTGAAACATTGACCTTAGAAAATCGCTATAATGAATACTTAATGACCAGTTTGCGTACGCAATGGGGTGTTGATTTAGCAAAAATTGAAAGTGATTACGGCAACGAACAAAAAGATAATTTGTTGGCTAGTGCTGAGGAATATTTTGACAAAAGCTGGTTGGTTGAAACTGAGAAAAAACTCGTTTTAACCCAAGCCGGAAAGCTATACGCAGATTTAATCGCATCCGAATTATTTATAACAGAAAATGAATTTCAAAAATAAAATTGTATGGATTACCGGTGCTTCATCTGGCATTGGCGAGGCTTTGGTGTACTTGCTAAATGATCAAGGCGCAAAACTGATTATTTCTTCTCGCCGGTCGGGAGCGCTGTACGAAGTGAAGCAAAAGTGTAAGAAAAACCCTTTGGATGTTCACGTTTTGCCTTTAGATTTAGAACAATCAGAAACACTTGCGTTAAAAGCAGAAAACGCTTGGAAAATTTACGGAGCCATTGATATTCTGATTAACGCCGGTGGAATTAGTCAGCGAGGAACGGTTTTGGAAACCACGCCAGACGTAGAGCAAAAAATCATGAACATCAACTACTGGGGAACGGTAAACCTCAGCAAAGCTTTGCTTCCAAAAATGCTGGAACGGCAAACCGGTAATTTGGTGGTTTTAAGTTCGGTTGTGGGTAAATTCGGGACGCAATTTCGTAGTACTTATTCTGCTTCTAAACATGCCCTTCATGGTTATTTTGACAGTCTGCGATGCGAAGTTTTTGATAAAGGAGTTTCGGTAAATATTATTTGCCCGGGTTTTATAAAGACCAACGTGACTATAAATTCTGTAACTGCAAGCGGAGAAAAGTACAATCAAATGGACGAGAACCAAGAGAGCGGAATGAGTGCAATTGATTGTGCTCAACAGATTTTAGAGGCCATTTATAAAAACAAAGAGGAAGTTTTAATTGGCGGTAAAGAAACTTATGGCGTTCTAATAAAACGCTTTTTACCAGGTTATTTTTCTAAAATTATTAGGAAGAGGAAGGTAGTTTAGTTCATTTAGTTATTGGTTAATTAGTCATTAGTACTTGCGACCGTACTATCAGTTCGTTATCACGTTTCTGTCCGAAGAGTTAAGCGAAGCGTCTCTTCGCATT
>JBBSTQ010000180.1:0-6714 GCA_038235745.1 Sphingobacteriales bacterium | reverse complement strand
ATTTTCAAAAGGTTTTGATCCATAAAATCCCAGATAAAACCACCCTGAAAAGCATGAGGATTAGCTCTAATTAAGTCCCAATATTCTTTAAAATTACCCAAAGAATTACCCATTGCATGCGCATATTCACACATAATAAAAGGCTTTTGAGGGTTCTTATTTTTAGCGTAAATAACCATGTTTTCAATAGTTGGGTACATGGGTGCAATAATATCTGTGTTCCATTGTGTAGAAAATGTTCTGGTGTTTGCTACTGCTTGTTCGTATTGAATCGGCCGAGTTTTATCGCGGTTTTTTAGCCACAGATAACACTCATACATATTATACCCGTTACCGGCTTCGTTGCCTAAACTCCAAGTAATTACAGAGGTTACGTTTTTGTCTCGCTCATACATCCGCATCACCCTCTGTAAATGCGCATCTTTCCAAGATAGCTTATTGGCCAACGTTCTCGTAATATCATATCCAATACCATGAGATTCGATATTGGCTTCATCAACAACGTAAATTCCGTACTCATCACATAGCTTATACCAATACTCATCGTTTGGATAATGGGAAGTTCTTACCGCATTTATATTAAATTGTTTCATCAATTTAATATCCTCCAACATCGCTTCTTTTGAAACAGTTTGAGCAGTTATCGGGTCAGTTTCATGTCGGTTTACGCCTTTAATTAAAATTGGTTTGCCATTTACATTTAGTTTACCGCTTATAATTTCTACTTTTTTAAATCCGATTCGGTAAGGAATTACCTCTAAAACAGCTCCTTTTATATCCTGTAGTTTGATAATTACGTTGTACAGATTTGGGGTTTCGGCAGACCATAATTTAGGAGTTTTGACTTTCAGAACAACCTCATTGAAATTGGCTGTACCAAAAGTTGTTTGCCCTTTTGCTAATACAGCTTTTCCATCATTCACTTCTACAGTTGCTTTGACTGCTGATGAAGTTTTGTTTAGACTGATTTTGGTACTAAGAACAGCATCTTTATACAGCAAATCCAATTTTGGAGTTAATTCTAAATCTGCAATATGTACCGGATTTTTGGCAACAAGGTAACAATCTCGAGTAATTCCACTCACTCTCCAATAATCCTGACCTTCTAAATAGGTAGCATCGCTCCAGCGCATTACTTTTAAAGCAATAAGGTTTGTCCCAGTTTTTACAAAAGGTGTTACGTCAAATTCTGAAGGTAATTTGCTGTCTTCCCCATAACCTACATATTTGCCGTTTACCCAAACCTGAACGTTAGATTTTACAGCTCCTAGATGAAGTATAACTTGTTTGCCAGCCCACTTATTATCAACATTAATTTGCTTTCTGTAAATTGCTGTGGGGTTAGTATCCATAGGAACTATGGGTGGATTAAGATTGCTTTTCAACTTATCCTGAAATTCATAACCTATGTTGACATAAATTGGATAACCATAACCATTTACTTCCCAATTGCTTGGCACTTTAATCAACTTCCAATCTTTATCATTAAGACTCTGTTGCATAAAATCTTTTGGCAAATCAGCAGGATTTTGAGCCCAATTAAACTTCCAGTCGCCATTTAAGCTTAGGTAATTAGCAGACTTTTTCCAATCATTTTGAAGTGCGATATCCAAATTTTCAAATGAATGAAAAGACGCATGCATAGGCATTCTGTTTTCTTCACTTCTACCTTCATCTAACCAAAAAGGCTGTTGTGCGCTTAGCTGAAAAGCAAAGAAAAAAACTGTACTAACTGTAAAAAGAAGTTTCATTTTTAAAATATCTATGTTAACTACTCATTTTGTAAAGCCAAGTCTAACTACTCAGATGAGTTGAGTATTTCTCGGTATTTATTCACGGATGCGTCCATTCCGTTTTGACCATGATAAGTTGGTGGATTATAGCGCCAAGCATAAGGTTTGTAAAGTGTTGCGCTTGATGGGTTTTGCTCTTTTAGAAGCTTGTAATTTTCCCACGCTTTATCATATTTTACAATCGAAGCCTTAATTTTTTCCTTTTCGTAATTTCCAGTTTGGTCGCCGATGAAACCTAATGCCATTACGTTCCAACCTTCGGCCACAATCTCTTGTAAAAGCAAGCCATATTGTGAAGACACACGGATATAGTTTTGGTCGGCTTTATTTTTCATCTTCACCTTCTTGCTTAATTTTACTATCCGCTTCCAAAGATCTAAAGCCTGGTATTTTTCTTCCACAGCACTTAACAAGTTCCCTTGTTTGTACCATTCGGCGAAAGCACTTTTCAGCATTCCTTCTTGCTCAAACTTTCCATCATCTTGCTTCTGCGAAGCATAAATCCCGTCTAAAAACTCATCCCTCTTCCAACCTACCCAATCTTTTTTAAATGGTAGTTTTGCACTGTATAGACCTCTGAGTACAGCTTTTGGACTTAATAAACAAAGTTCTCGAAAAGCTTTTCGTGACGATTTCTTTATCTTCTGCTCGTCCATAAAAGCATCAAAAATTTCCACTTCACTCAAATCAGTATTTTGCGCCCAATGGCTAACCACGTAGGTATTTAGTTTAATCCAAAATTCATTGCTGATGTATGGACCAACCCAGCCACCGCCTCTGCTCCATGTCCATACGCCTTTAAATTGAGGTAAGTTTTTTACATCATTAAGTGATTGATAGCCTTTTTGCGGCTTAATTGTACTGTATTCTTCAAAACCGTTAATTACGCTTTCTGCAACGTAATTTGGGAAGGACCCTTTTCCCTCATATTCTCGTTGGCACTGTACTTCAATAATTTGTGGATGTTGCCCCATGCCAATTGTAGGGTTAAAATCAAAGGTTCTAAAGTAGTCTCCAAGCGTATGTTTAATGCTAAAAATCAAGTTTGGATGTTTCTCTATACCCTGAGCTACTTCGGCATAATAATTCGGGTTGTCATGTAAACCTCCAAAAGACCAAGTTCTGTAAAAAACCTTTTTATCATATTTTTCGCACACTATTTCTCTCAACAGATCCAATAATTTTGTGTGGCTTTTCGCTCCATTTGTAATGGGATTATTGCCGGTATGATGCGGCACATTATTAAGGTAGGTTTCTCCGGTACGGATTACTAAGCCATCTAAATCAGGAAACTCTTGAAAAATCTCATTGAGCATTGCCCGATGAATTTCAATCGTTTTAGGACGTTCAAAACTTATCCGTCCTTTTTCATCACATATCTCGTCTCGATAAAGCTCAACCAGTTTTTTGGGCAAAACAATAATATCCGTAAAATAATAAACTTTAATACCCGCTTTGTGAGCTTCTTTAATACGTTTGTGAATATTTTCCGCAGCATCTAATGCCCACCTTCTTTCAACTGAACCCTCAGGGAAAATTCTTTTATCAAAACTGTCGTAGGTAATTGCTGCATGTACAAACGTAAAATCGTTTACCACCATGCCATCAAATCCTTGTTTTTCCAGATATGCTGGATTATTATAGACGGTATTGGTTAAGGGTTCGCCGGGATTGTTATGAACCATATCCAAAACAAAATCTGCCCGGTTTTGTGCAAAATTAGCCTCGCAGAAAAAGAAAATGAATACGATTATAAAACTTAAACTTTTATTAAAGAGCTTGATCATCATTTAAATAATTAACGCGTGAATGTTTAAGTCACTTGATTTTAAAATTATAAACGCCGGCCTCCAGTATAAACTCACTTGATTTTTGAGACTTGCCATCTAAATATATTTTTTGCTTTCCTTTCAACTCTAAACTCAAGTTTGCTGTGCTGTTTGGCGGGATAATTAGCTTATAATCTATTTGTTTTTTTGATTTCTGCCAAGCCGAGCTGATCGTACCATAAGGCGATTCGTGAGAAGCGGAGAATTGATTTAAGCCTGTAACAAAATGAGGTTTTATCAAAACATTTTTAAAGCCGGGCGATTGTGGATCTACTTTTATCCCGCCAAGGGCTTTATAAACCCAAGCTCCAATTTCGCCGAACATGATATGATTAAGTGAGATGTCTCTCGGCGCATCAATGTTCCAATTCTCGTACAAAGTAGTCGCACCATTTACAATCCACCAACCCCATGATGGGTAAGTTTCTTGACTTGCAATTTTATAAGCGGCATCGGCATATCCGTTTTCGCTAAGGGCATTTAAAATGGTTTTAGTCCCTAATAAACCCACGTCTAAATGGAAATTATCTGCTTCTACTTTTTTAGCAAGATTTTCTGCAACTTTCGTTTTATACTCCGTAGGAACTAAACCCCAAAATAAAGGTGCACTTAATTCTGTTTGCGTTCCGCTGGCATAAATTCCGGTTTCTTTATTCAAATACTTGTTATTAATAGCTTCTTTAATTTTTGAAGCTAAAGCGGTGTATTTATCATAATCTACTTGCTTGCTGAGCAATTTTGCAGTTGCGGCTAAAATTGTTGCATCAGTAAAAAAATAAATTGAAGAGGTAAGCTCTACGGAAGATTTGGTTTTTACAGGAACCCAATCTCCAAGTCCCCAAGAAGTTAATCCCGATGGACTTACCCGATCCAGATGATCTACGTAAAGTTTAATGTTTGGATAGTTATCTGAAAGAATAGTAGTATCGCCGTAAAACAGATAAATATTCCATGGAATAATAGCAATTGTACTTGTCCAATCGGGCCCATTTGCCCACTCATAACCCCATCCTCCGGAAGGAATGATTGCTGGTAAAACTCCGTTTGGTTGTTGCTCATCTCTATGGTCTGCTAACCACTTCTCATAAATTGTAATTCCGTCAAAATTATAAAGTCCTGTTTCAATGGCGATGTGCGCATCTCCTGTCCATCCGTTTTTCTCTCTTTGTGGGCAATCCGTGGGGTAACCAAATAGATTAGCCAGGTACGAACTATTGGTGGCTTCCCATATTTTATCAAGGGTTTTGTTTGATGAACTGATTGTCCCACTAACCGGCACATCGCTATGCATAAAATAGGCTTTTAAACTTTGATCGTTTAACGTAATTTGGCGGTTACTGGTAACTTCGACATATTGAAACCCTTTGTAATTAAAGCGAGGCATAAAAGTTTCTTCGCCGTTGCCGTTTAATATAAAAATATCAGTTTGAAATGGGTCTTCGTCATCAGTAGGTCGAAAATGATAGTCGATATTAGACAAATCGACTTTACCATCCTTTTTAAGTCGTTCGCCATGTTTTAAACGAATAATTGTTCCTTTTTCGCCACTAACTTTCAGTTTAGAAACGCCAGAGATGTTTCTATCTAGGCTAAAAACATAAGTGCTATCGTTAAATTCACGAACCTTTGCGTTGAGCTCTTGTGTTTGACGGATGGGGTGGAGCAATTGAGAAACAATATTTTGTGATGGTGCAGATCGGAATATGGCACTTTTCCATTTTTTATCGTCAAAGCCTGGAGCATCCCAACCTGGTTGTTCTAATCGGGCATCATAATGTTCTGCGGTGTAAATGCTGTTGAAAATAACCGGACTTAATGCTGTTTTCCAGCTTCTATCTGTGGATATAACCTCAACCGTTCCGTCTTCATAAGTTATTCTGGTATCCATACAAAACGTAGGGCGGTTTCTCCAAGGTGCTTTATCAAAAAACCAAACCGCAGTAGATTGATGATTATACCAGCCATTCCCTAAAAGTACGCCTAAAACATTTTCCCCGTTTTTTAGGTGTTTGGTAACATCGTATGAAACGTAAAGATTTCTTCTGTCAAACCGAGTGTATATTGGATCTAGGCTGTGATTTCCAACTTTTTCTCCGTTGATGGTAAGTTCATACAAACCGGCGACAGCAATATATGCTCTAGCAGATTTTATTTTTTTTGTATCAGCCGATTTAAAAGCTTTCCTGAAATAAGGCGCTGGTTTTAGGTTAACATCGTGAACATCAGAAATCCAAGCTCCTCGCCAGTTGGACATCTTTTTCATGCCGGTTTCAAATTTGCTTACCGCGATGTTTTGAACTTTCGCATCGTCCTTGTCCCAAACATCAACTCGCCAAAAATAAACCGTAAAAGGCAATAGTTCTTTGCCATCATATTTTACCAAATAACTATTAGAATTAATTTTATCGGTTGTCCACTCAGTTCCTTTTCCGTTTGCTACCTCTGTAGAGTCTGTTCCAATAAAAATCTGATATGCGGTTTGTTTTGCACCTCTTCGTTCATCATCAATTTGCCAGCTTAACCTCGGATGTGCCACATCTACCCCTATCGGATTCACCAGATATTCGCACCTCATGTTAACAATCATGCTCACAGATTCTGCCAGTAATGCGCTAGGAAATAGCAAACTAACTAAACTCAATAAATAGATTATAGCTTTAATTTTTATGTGCTTCATTTAACTGTCCCTTTTATTTTAATCCCCTTATATTCCACTTACCTGCATTTACTGTAAAGCTTAAAAATCCGTCAGTTTTGTTTTTTTGCATTGCTTCCGTAGCTTCCTCTGTGTATTTTCCATTTTGCCAAACTGTTTTACCGTTTAGTTTTATTTTACTATACGTTTTAGGCAACACAATTACGGCCGAGGAAGAATCTGGAACCAAAGCTTTTAAGCTTAAGCTTGATTCTTTATTTTCAAAAGAAGTTTTAATGTTACCAATTACTGTTGGCACAGTTGCTGAAGCGTATTTCATTTTACCTACTTGTGGTTTAATTTGAAACAACTGATAGCCTGGTTTCAATGGTGCTACGCCACACAAATATTGAGAAAGCACTACTAAGCCACCGCCACTCCACGAATGGTTTATGGT
>JBBSTQ010000179.1:0-6732 GCA_038235745.1 Sphingobacteriales bacterium | reverse complement strand
TAAGATGACTTTGCCCGCTGGCATACTGTACAACGATTTGTATTTTGATTATGCGGAAAAACCACAGCCAAATTACGGTTTGTCCAAAATTTATCAGCTACATAACAAATTTACGCCCTTACACACCAACTTTGATTTAGCGATAAAAGTTGATTCAGCAGATTTGGCGTACGCGGATAAGTTGTTGATTTATCAATTGGAAACCGGCTCGCAAGGCGGAAAATTCAAGGATGGTTTTATCGTCGCTAATCCGAGAACCCTAGGTAATTTCTGTCTACGAAAGGACGATGTTGCACCATTGATTTATGCGCTTAACGTTAAAGACGGAGCAAATCTTTCTACCCAATCTAATATGGTTTTCAAAATTTCTGATGGATTATCAGGGATTAAAAGCTTTGATGCTTTTATTGATGAGCAGTGGGTACTAACGGAATTTGACAGCAGAAATGGCCGACTTTGGCACACATTTGACGAGAAAACTGGTTTTGGTAAACATACTTTTAAATTGATTGTTACAGATATGAAAGAAAACACCAAAACTTATCAAATTACTTTTTATAGATAATTGAAGAATATGGCAAATTTAAAAGTAGGTGATGTAGCACCAAATTTTACTGCAAACGACCAAAACGGAAAAGCTATTAGCCTTGATGACTTTATAGGCAAAAAGGTAATCTTATATTTCTACCCGAAAGATAATACGCCGGGTTGCAACGCAGAAGCTTGCAGTTTTAGAGACAATTATCAGCTGTTCACTGGTAAAGGTTTTGAACTAATAGGTGTAAGCACCGATGATGAAAAATCGCACAAAAAGTTTGAAGCAAAGTTTGAGCTTCCGTTTACTTTAATTGCCGATGTTGAAAAAACGGTAGTAGAAGCTTATGGCGTTTGGGTAGAAAAAAGCATGTACGGCAAAACTTATATGGGTACTGCTCGCAAAACTTTCGTGATAGATGAAGAAGGGAAAATTGCAGTAATTGTTGAGAAAGTAGACACTAAAAATGCATCGCAACAGTTGATGGATTTGTTGAAATAATATTTGAATTCTATCTAAATTATCCGCATCAGGGAAATTTCAAGAATTCCTATGATGCGGATTTTACACTTTCGATATTTTAAGCAAAAGACACTCTGTCACTTTTTTTCAATCTTCCCTCAGCCAGCACAAATAACAAAACCCTGCTAAAAGTCATCTTAATAAAGAAACAATCTGAGCTCCAACTGGCCTAATTCTGAGTTTAGCCATCAAATCATCATTTCGACTGTACCGCTTGCTCAATAGCAGTTTCGCCTTCCAAAATCTCAAAAACTTGATTTTGCTTTCCGCCGGCATGTAAAACTTCAACTAAGGTTCTCGCAACATCTGACCGTGAAATGCTACCCTTTGTGCTCAATTTGTTACCAAGTACTATGGTGCCTTTACCATCTTCATTTGATAGATGCCCTGGCCTAACTATAACATAGTCCAACCCGCTAGCTTGCAAGTAATTATCGGCATTTTGTTTCGCCCGCAGATAGTCTTCCATATCCGCATTCTGGGAAGGATCGTCTGCCCCCATAGAACTTAGCATCACGAATTTTTCGACTCCAGCTCCCTTTGCAACATCAATCAATCGTTTGGCGCCTTCTTGATCTACACCTTCAATGTTTTTGCCTTTAGACCCCGCGGCAAAAATTACCTTATCAAATTTGATTTCTGCAAGTGCTTGGCTCAAATCTCCCTCAAGATCAGCCAATACTGCTGTTACATTTTCATTTTCAAACCTATCTTTTTGCTCTATTTCACGAACCATCGCGATAGGTCGATAGTGTGCTGATTCTTTCAATAAATCGACAATAATTCTTCCTGTGGTACCGTTTGCTCCGGCTATTAATATATTTTTTTCTGTACTCATGATCATTATTTAGTTTAATTTTCATTTATGGAAAGGTAATATTCGATTTGACCCAGTTTCACTATTTGTTTGCTTTACATCAATTATAGTTCCATTTTAACGCTATTAATCAGTAATTTACACAATACCGTATTTCAACATTTGCTATTCGTTATCCTTCTTTTATTTCTTTCTAGGTTTTCCTCTTTCATATTGTTTTGGCCATTGAGGTGTGGCACTTAATTGTTCTGAGCCAAGTAGTGCGAAATACGGATTTCCTAACATTTCCCTACCGATAAAAATTAAATCCGCTTTATTCTGCTGTAAAATATCTTCAGCTTGCTCCACTTCTGTAATCAACCCCACAGCTCCCGTTGCAATATTTATCTCTTTCTTTATTTTTTCTGCAAAAGGAACTTGGTAATTTGGTTCAACTGGAATCTTTTGTTCGCTTACCACACCTCCGGATGAACAATCTATAAGATCAGCGCCGTTCTCCTTTAATAATCTTGCAATATTTACCGAATCATTTATCGTATTTCCACCAATGGCCCATTCTTCTGCAGAGATGCGTACGAAAAGTGGCATTTCTTGTGGGATTACAGATCGGATGCTATGTGTAACTTCAATTAATAGGCGAGTACGGTTTTCGAAAGACCCCCCATATTCATCCTCTCTTTTATTAGTAAGAGGGGATAAAAACTGGTTCAGCAGGTAGCCATGCGCTGCATGTATCTCAATAATATCGAACCCAGCGCTAATCGATCTTTTTGCAGCATCAATAAATGACTGTACAATACTTTTAACCTCTTTAACCGTCAATTCTAACGGTGCTACATCACCTTCGTGAAATGGTATGGGCGAAGGGGCAACGGTTTGCCATCCTCCTTTTGAAGTGCTAATCTGTTTACCACCGTACCACGGTGCAGCGCAACTTGCCTTTCTTCCGGCATGGGCCAATTGGATACCTACCGAAGCACCTTGTGCTTTGATAAAAGTTGTGATACGCTTCAAAGGTTCAATATGTTCATCTGACCAAATTCCCAAGTCTGATGGCGATATTCTTCCTTCAGGCACAACTGAAGCAGCCTCCGTAAAAACAAGTCCGGCACCACCTACGGCTCGCGTACCCAGATGTACGAGATGCCAATCATTGGCCATTCCGTTTGTAGCGCTATATTGGCACATTGGAGACAGAACTATCCTGTTGGTAATTTCTACACCTCGGAGAGTATAAGATGAATATAATTTTGACATATAATATTTTGTGTTAGTGTGAAACTGAATTAAAATAGATTTCAGCTTAGATCAGATTTTCGCAATGTTAAAATTAAAGAGATGGAAAATAACGTTTCCTTTGCGAAGTCTTTCTCTTTGGTTCTTTTTGATCTATTTCTATAAGTTTCCTAATTGTCAAATCATATTTGATGCCAGTAAGCTCTCGGAAAAAACAGTTTTGTGTAAGATTTCTTCTATCGTAGAAACGACTTGGCTTTGAAAAAAGCCCTTACCATGCTAAGATTGTGGTTTTAGCTTTGTGGGCTGCGTTAATCACGCTTTAAGCCAAAAAAGTGATTCAATGGACCGTTGCCCTCTCCTATTTTTAAGTCTGCCCCTGCTTTTATTGCCTTATTTACAAATTCGCCTGCTTTTTCAATAGCAGTCAGTAAATCAAATTCATGAGCTAAATAAGCAGCAATTGCTGACGATAATGTGCAACCGGTACCATGCAAATTATTAGTTTCAATTTTTGTGGATTTAAACTGTTTACTGATTCCTTTGCTATCTAGGTAATAATTGATGAGCTCCTCACTTTTTAGATGCCCGCCTTTGATTAGTACACTTTTCAAATCTTCATTTATCAGCGAACTCGCAGCTTTCTCCATGTCCTCAATAGTTTTTACCGATTGATTTGCAAGTTGGCTGGCTTCAAATAAGTTAGGCGTTAATAAAGCTATCAATGGGAAAAGATGGCTTTTAAACGTCGTTAAAACATGTTGCTGAATTAAACTATTACCAGAAGTAGCCGACATAACGGGGTCAAAAATTATAGGAATATCTGGATGGTTTTTTAGCACTTCTGCTACCGCAATCACTATTTCGGCACTGTAAAGCATTCCTATCTTAATCGCCTTTGGTTTGATATCATCCATTACCGCAACAATTTGTTGTTTTACAATTTCTGCGGGGCTGGGGTAAATAGCAAAAACACCTAAAGTGTTTTGAGCAGTAATCGCGGTTATCGCACTTGTTCCGTAGCAACCTAACGCAGCGAACGTTTTTAAGTCGGCTTGAATTCCAGCGCCTCCGCCACTATCAGAACCGGCGATGGTTAAAACGGAAGGATATTTTAGTGGCATGACTGAGAGAGTGGTAAGTGGTAAATGGTAAATGGTAAATGGTAAATGGTAAAATAATTAATCTTCTGCTAAAACGCCGTCTTTTAGATATAAGATAGTTCCCTCGTAATTTGGTTCAATAAGTTTTATGGCAAGTTTACTTCGCTGGCTAGTTTGGCAACAAAAAACTAAGGTTCTATTCTTGGGGATTTCCGCTAAACGCTCCTGTAATTCATAAAGTGGAATATTGATTCCTCCGATATTAAAATCTTCAAATTCATATTCCTCCCGCACATCAACAAGGCAAATAGTAGGTGGTTCTTGTTTCAGTTGAAGCATTAAATCCGCAATTCCAATTGCTTTTTCTTCATTAGGAGGTTTAAGCTCAGGTTTTGGAACTTCAGGCGTACTGGATTTGAACTGAAAGATCTGAACGCTTGCATCTAAAGCACTAAAAGTTAAAAGCTTTCCGGATAAAACTTCCCCAATACCGGTAATTACTTTAATGGCTTCGTTTGCCATCAAAGTTCCAACAATTCCCGGCAAAACCCCAATTACACCTATTTCAGCGCAATTTGGGACTTCATTTTCTGGAGGTGCTTCAGGGAAAATATCACGGTATTGCGCTCCATTTTGATAATTGAAAACAGAAACCTGCCCTTCAAATTTGAATATCGACCCAAAAACCAATGTTTTATTTAACGCAACGCAGGTGTCGTTCACCAAATAACGCGTCGGGAAATTATCTGAACCATCAATAATCAAATCATAATTCAAAAAGAGTGAGGAAGCGTTTTCCGCATTCAACCTTTCGGTAAAACTTTGAATATTAACGAAAGGATTCAGTTTTCTTAGCTTTCGGGTAGCGACATCAGCTTTTTTTAAGCCGATATCTTCCTGACCATACAAAATCTGTCGGTGCAAGTTAGTTTCATCAACCACATCGTCATCAATAATCCCAATCTCGCCGACACCGGCAGCCACGAGATATTGCAGAACTGGACAACCCAAACCTCCAGCACCAATCATTAAAACCTTAGCACTTTTTAACTTTTCCTGACCAGTTAAGCCTAGTTCAGGCAAAATGAGCTGTCGGCTATATCTTTTTAATTCTTCTTGCTGCAACATTTTCTAAGCTAAGGCATTATCCCAATCTTTCCAAACTGGTTCGTAACCTTGTTTTTTTATCATTTCGGCGATCTCTTGAGGTGTACGTTCATCAGAAATTTCAAATTGCTCTAAAGATTCTGGCTCAACCACATAACCGCCTGGATTAGTTTTTGAACCCGCACTGATCGACGTGATACCTAATTTAATGATATTATCTCTAAAAGCAGGCGTCTCTCGGGTAGAAATCGACAATTCCACTTCTTGGTTAAATATCCGATAAGCGAAAATCAGTTGCGCCAATTCTTTATCCGTCATTTCAACTTTTGGCTCTAAACCACCACTAAATGGACGTAAGCGAGGAAAAGATATGCTATACTTAGACTGCCAATATTTTTTCTCGAGATAGCTGAGATGCGTAGCTGCAAAAAAACAATCGGTTCGCCAATCTTCTAAACCGATTAAAACGCCTAAACCAATTTTATGAATTCCAGCTTCGCCCAGTCTATCCGCTGTATTTATGCGGTATTCAAAATTGGATTTCTTCCCTTTCGGGTGATGCTTTTTGTAATCTTCTTGATGGTAAGTTTCCTGATAAACCAGCACCGTATTTAAACCGTAAGGCTTCAGTTCCTGATATTCGGCCAAATCAAGCGGTTGCACTTCCATAGAAATATGGGAAAAATGCGGCCGAATCAGTTCTAATACTTTCTTAAAGTAATCAACATGAACGGTTTGGTTGGCTTCGCCGGTGACCAAAAGCACATGATCATAACCCATTTCTTTAATGGCCATAACCTCTTGCATAATTTCAATAGACGTTAAAGTTTTACGCTTCAACTTATTATCTAAACTAAAACCACAATAAGTGCAAATATTGTTACACTCGTTAGAGAGGTAAAGCGGCACATACATTTGCAAAACATTACCAAACCTTTTTAGGGTTAATTGCTGACTCAAAGTTGCCATTTCTTCCAGGTAATCTGCCGCAGCGGGCGAAACCAGCGCTTTAAAGTCTTCTAACGTTCGGGTACTTGCCGCCAAAGCCTGTTCCACATCTCTCGCTGTTTTAGCGTAAATGCTGGCTTTGGTTTGGTTCCAATCATAAGTTTTAAAAAGCTCGAAAAAGTTAGTCATCTAAAAAAGAGGTTAAAGGGCTACTTGCCATTGCATGAGATACTGGTTGTGCTAGTTTGGCTTCAAAAGCCATTCTACCGGCTTCAACAGCCATTTTAAAAGCTTGAGCCATTTGTACGGGATTGCTAGAAACGGCGATGGCCGTATTTACCAAAACGGCATCAGCACCAATTTCCATTGCTTTTGCAGCATCAGATGGCGAACCGATTCCTGCATCAATGATTACCGGAACGTTACTTTGGCTGATGATGATCTCTAAAAAATCAATTGTTTTT
>JBBSTQ010000178.1:0-6734 GCA_038235745.1 Sphingobacteriales bacterium | reverse complement strand
TGATGTATTTTTGACAGCAGGAAGTTCTAGCATTCCAATTACTGCTACGGTTAACGGATCTACTTTGCCAAATATTGATGGAGTTGGTAAATACAAGTCTGGTGGTACTAAAGAAGGGATGTACAAATGGGTAGGGACGGTATCTTTCAAAGATCCAACCGACGGAAAGATAAATACTTTCACTACAGACCCGATTGAGTATCAGGTTGCCAAACCATCGGCGGTAGTTTCTCCAGATAAAATGAACGTGTTTTACAAAGGTGTAGTAAACCCGGTGTCGGTTTCTGCTCCTGGTATTGCAAAAGAAAAATTGAAAGTTAGTATTTCAACAGGTTCAATATCTGGTTCAAATGGTAATTATAATGTTAAGGTAAGTGGCGGTACAGAAGCTACAATTACCGTTTCAGCGGAGATTGAAAAAGGTAAGACATCAATTTTAGGTTCAACAAAATTTAGAATTAAAGAAGTGCCAGATCCAATTGCAACATTCGCAGATAAAGGTTCTGGTCAGGTATCATCTGCAACTGCTAGGTCAACGGGACGTTTAGAAGCAGTTTTGAAGAATTTTGATTTTGATTTGAAGTTTAGAGTGGTAAAATTCAACTTGTTTGTTACTCGTCCGAGGCAAGATCCATTGTTTTATAAGTCAGACGGCGGTACGTTTGACGGAACAATAAAATCGACAATTAGCAGTTTAAACCCTGGAGATATGTTAAGTTTTCAAAGCATAGTAGTTGCAGGTGAAGACGGTACAACCAGAACGTTAGATGGTTCAGTAAGTATTTCAGTAGGTAGATAATATGAAAAAGTTAAGCATTATTTCGTTACTAGTTTGTGTTACTTTTCAGCTCTTTGCACAAAAAGAGTCTGATAAACCCAAAGTGGCACCTATTTACTCTATATTCCAAAAGTCTGAGGCTTCCAAAGTAGAGAGAGAAAAAGAGCTTGGAAAAGAGCCCATCAATTGCGCTCCTGAATTACCAAGGGTGAAAAGTGATGATGTTATTTTTGCTAAGCGATTAACTAGGGATATTTATTTTGCAGATCCTACAAATAGGTATTTAACTCCTGTTGATACCAACAGAAATTTTTTAAACGTATTGTTGAGAGGGATATCAGAAGAAAAAATTGAGGCCTACCAAACTTGGAACCCAAGCACAGGTAGAGTTGAAGAGTTAATTGATTACAATACGCTTTTGACAAAAACTGATGCTTCTGCAGGTCTAGGTTACCCTTTACAGTTCTCTGACCAAGATTTATTGGCAAAGTGCGGTTTAAGAGTCGTAGAGGACTGGTATTTTGACACCAACCGATCCGAATTTAAATCTTTTATCATAGCTATTGGTTTAATTGTACCAAGTGAGGCTGCGAGCTCTGCAAGTGTTCCAAAACTTAAGGATCCAAATGTGACCTTGGGTGCCGCTGGTGCAGATATGGTCGGGCTGTTTTACGTGAATTACCCAACCATCAGAAACTACATCTGCAAATTCAATGTTTATCATCCAAACGAAAAAATCAGATACAGTTTTGACGATGTTTTTCAGTTAAGATACTTTTCTAGCTTAATTATCGAAGAATCAAATCCAGATGGTTACAAGTTAGCGAACAGACCAGATTTAAAATCAGGTTTAGACCAACTGTTGGAAGCCGATAGGATCAAGAAATCTTTGATTCAGTATGAGCAGGACATGTGGGAACACTAAGTTAAAGCCGAAGGCTTAAAGCGAAAAGCTTAAGGCGAAAACTTATATAATGACATAGACACTCAAAAGCGCTTCCTTAATCGGTAGCGCTTTTTTGTTGGAAGAAATCGAGAATAGATTTTGTCTGTTTGGTGTTTACAACCTGCATCAATTCTTGCTCCGAGGCTTCTTTTATTTTCTTTACCGATTTAAAGTGTTTTAAAAGGTTTTGTGCTGATGTTTTTCCTACGCCTCCAATCAGTTCCAACTCGGTTTTAAGTGTTCCTTGGTCACGTTTCTTTCGGTGAAACGTAATTCCGAAACGGTGGGCTTCATCTCTTAATTGTTGGATGATCTTAAGTGTCTCCGATTTTTTATCTAAATATAAAGGGTACTGGTCGCCGGGGTAATACAATTCTTCTAAGCGTTTAGCAATCCCGATAATAGCGACCTTCTCATAAATCCCCAATAACTTCAAACTCTTCACTGCTGACGAGAGCTGTCCCTTTCCACCATCAATTACAATTAATTGTGGCAAAGGTGCCGTTTCTTCCAGCATTCTCCTGTACCTCCTAAAGACAGCTTCTTCCATGGTGGCGAAATCATTAGGGCCTTCCACCGTTTTCACATTAAAGTGACGGTAATCTTTTTTGGAAGGTTTGCCATCTCTAAAAACCACTACTGCCGAAACGGGATAATTACCTTGGAAGTTGGAGTTATCAAAACACTCTATATGTCTTGGCAGTTCTGTTAAACGTAAATCCTTTTGCATCTGCGTAAGCAAACGATCAGTACGAAACTCAGGATTTAACTTTTCGTATTGTTCTATTTTATCCTTTTTAAAGAACATCACATTCTTTACCGAAAGCTCCAGCAGTTTCTTCTTCTCGCCCTGTTTAGGGACGGTAAACCTAACATTCTCATCTTCCAGCTCCATTTCAAACGGAACGATTATTTCTTTCGACGTACTTTCAAATCTCGACCTAAACTCAGAGATGGCAATTGATAGTAACTCTTCATCAGACTCGTCCAATTTCTTTTTAATCTCAATAGTCTGGGTTTGAATGATGGTGCCATGCATCACTTTCAGGTAGTTCACAAAGCTTATTTTCTCATCAGAGGCAATACTAAAAACATCCACCTCTGTGATAGATGAATTTACAATAGTCGATTTGCTTTGGTAACGCTCCAGCAAATCGTATTTAGATTGGAAACGGTGGGCTTCCTCAAAGTTTAAGTTATTGGCCGCCTCTACAATTTGGGTTTTAATATCTCTTAATACCGTTCCAATTTTGCCGCTTAAAATATCCTTTATTTCTTCAATATAGTGGTTGTAATTTTCTTCGGACTGGTGCGCTTCGCAAGGTCCTTTACAGTTACCAATCTGATATTCTAAGCATACCTTAAACTTTCTGGCTTCAATATTTTTCTCGGTAAGGGCAAGGCTACAGGTTCTCAACTGATACGTATCCTTAATCAAACCCAAAATATGGTGCATCATACTAACTGATGGGTAAGGACCAAAATACTTACTGCCATCTTTAATCAACCTACGAGTAGCAAAAATCCGCGGAAAAGGTTCATTCTTGATCACTATCCAAGGATAAGTTTTATCATCCTTAAGCATCACGTTATACCTTGGTTGGTGCTTTTTAATCAGGCTATTTTCCAACAACCAAGCGTCAATTTCGGTATCAACAATTGTAAAGGTTATGCTCCGAATTTTACCAACCAACACTTTTGTTTTGGCGTTGACTTTATAAGTATCATTGTTAAAGTAAGAGCCAACCCTGTTTCTTAAATCTTTTGCTTTTCCAATATAAATAAGTTCACCGTCGGCATCGTAATACTGGTACACACCCGGTTTGTGCGGAATGTTCTTTAAAGCCGATTTATAATCAAACATCATTAAGCAAAAGTAAAAAAACCACCTTGCGGGTGGTTCAAATAAATGTAATAAATTATTAAAACCCTAATCGCTCATCAGGGTTGGCACCTGTTTCGGCGGGTTTTTGAGTTTCAGTGTTTTGATACTGGTTACAATCTAAAGTAACCGTTAGGCCACCTTTCGGTGTTGGAAAGTCAATGTTCTTTTTGATGCCCAGTGACGCATCAGCATAAACTTTTTTCATAAACAAAGCGAAAACAGGCAATGCGGTGTTTGCACCTTCTCCCAAGTTTGTAGTTCTAAAATGAATTGCCCGATCCTCGCAACCAGTCCAAACGCCGGCAACAAGCTGAGGCGTAATGCCCATGAACCAACCGTCAGAGTTATCGTTGGTTGTTCCGGTTTTTCCACCGATAGGGTTTGTTAGGCCATATTTGTAACGCAACCTAACACCAGTCCCTTGTTCCACAACTCCTTTTAGCATATAAGTCATTACGTAAGCGGTTTGCTCATTTAAGGCCTGCACTACTTTCGGCTTACGCTCATATAAAAGATTGCCGTTTTTATCCTCAATTCGTGTTAAATAAGTCGGTTCCGTCCAAACGCCATGATTTACAAATGCACTATATGCGCCTACCATATCATAAACCGAAGCCTCAAAAGAGCCTAAAGCAATAGAAGGGTAGGGAGGAATGTCAGACGTAATGCCCATTCGTTTTGCGAGCGTTGCCACTGCCGTTGGTCCAACTTGTTGCATTACCCAAGCGGTAATAAAGTTTTGAGAATTAGCCAAAGCTTTACGTAATGTTAAATACCCAGGGATAGATCCGTAACCTCTCGGTGTCCAAGGTTCGCCGTATCCTGTAACGGTATACGGCACATTATTGACTTGGTAGCAAGGCGAGTAGCCATTATCAATGCCAACCGCATAGGTAAAAGGTTTTGCGGTAGAGCCAACTTGGCGGGTTCCCATTTTCACTTGATCGTATTTAAAATGCTCAAAATCAATGCCACCAACCCAAGCTCTAACGTCTCCGGTTTGCGGATCCATAGCCATCATAGAATTACGCAAAAACATCTTATAATATTTTATCGAATCTATAGGCGTCATGGTGGTATCAATATTACCTCGCCAGCTAAAAATCTCCATTTTTACAGGCTTTTTGAAACTGGCTTTAATTTCTGCTTCAGTTTTTCCTTCTTCTTTTAAAACGGCATACCTATCAGATCTTTTCATGCCCTGTACAATCAAGTTTTCGTTTCCTTTAAACGGGTCACGCCCTTTCCAATGGCTATTAAACTGCGCCTGCAAGTCTTTCATGTACTCTTTTTGCGCTTGCTCTGCATACAGTTGCATTTTTGAATCAATAGTTGTGTATATTTTTAAACCATCGCGATCCAAATCATAAGGACTACCATCCGCTTTGGTAATGGAAAGCTTAGAGAATGTTTTTTGAATATCCTGTTTAAGAATTGTTCTAAAATAGGTTGCCAAGCCTTCATTGTGGTTTGTCGGCCTAAAATGCAACTCTAAGTCTTTTACTTTGGCATTCTGATAAACGTCTTCAGCAATAAAGTTTTCGTCACGCATTTTGCTTAAAATCAGATTTCTTCGAGCCAAAGCCCTATCTGGATTTCTGGTGGGCGAGTACATAGTCACACCTTTTAAAATGCCAACCAAAGTAGCTGCCTGTGGTGCGCTTAATTTTGCAGGGCTAGTGTTAAAGTAAGTTCTTGCTGCAGCTTTTATCCCATAAGAGTTATTTCCGAAATCTACCGTGTTCAAATACATAGTAATAATTTCTTCTTTGGTGTAATTACGTTCTAATTTTATGGCTACAATCAGTTCTCTCAGTTTCTGCGGGATTCGTTTAAGGGCTGATCTCGCTCGGCCTTCGTCAGAAAAAAGATTTAAAGCCAATTGCTGGGTAATGGTACTGCCACCTTGTTTTTTGCCGATTAAATTGTACAAAAATATAGTAAATGTACGTTTAAAATCTATCCCAGAGTGGTCTTTAAACCTCACATCTTCAGTAGATATTAAGGCATTTATCACATTCGGAGAAATATCTTGATAACGGATATTTGAACGATTTTGAACAAAGTAATTTCCTAATTCTGCTTTATCTACGGTGTAAATGGCGGAAGCTTGATTGCTTTTTGGATTTTCCAGATCTCTAAAAGAAGGCAGTGCGCCAAAAAGTCCAAAACCTGTAGCTACAAATATCAATGCAATAAAAGCAATAAAGCCGAGGGTAACTTTCCAAAAGGTTTTGTTGTACTTACTGATATCTGTTTTTGTTAATGTGGGTTTATTTTGCATTATTTTGATGTAGTAGTAGATTTTAAGTACTGGTCAATAGCCGCTTTGTTTGTCAACAGTTTTAAGTTGTCTTCAGAGATTACAAATTGCTGGTACTGTGTGGTTTGGCCTTCCATAATCGTTGGTAGGCTTTTACTCAATTCGTCGGCGATAACCTGCACTTCCTCTTTGGTATAAAAGTTACCGCTTATAATTACAAACTTCTCAGTTCCGCCTACAATACGTATAACCAACTTAACTTCCGAAGGGTCAAATTTAGAATAAAAATACCGAGATAATTTAGAAAAAGGCTGTGCAATATTCTGCTTTGGGTCTGATATATCGATAACAATCAAATGCCTTTGTCTTTCGTTGCTGCTAAAAACTAATCCCTTAGGTTTCTCAGGAATTGGCTCAGGAGCAACTTCGGTAATCACAGGCGCAGGTTTTGCAATAGGCACAATTTCTGGGGCTAAAGGTTCTGCCGTTGGGTTTTTTATGGTTTGATTAGGTGTTGCTGTCTCTGCAATTGTTGTTGTCGGCGGTAAAACTGAAGGTTCTTCCATTTTCGGTACCTCCACGATAGGCTGGCTTACCGCTACCTCAACCTCTGACTGTTTAACTACGGGCGTTTCTGCAACAGGTTGCTTTACCACAGGAGCTGGTGTGAGTACGGGCGTTTCTGCAACGGGTTGCTTTACCACAGGCGCTGGTTCTAGCTTTTTAACTTCTGGGGTCTTAACAGTCGGTTTCTCTACCTCGGGTATAACTTTAGTTTCTTCCACTGTAGGTTTAAAAACAAGTTGGGGTTGATTGAAATTATAAGAACGGTTGTCATGCGCAAGCAAAGCCGTTGGGCGTT
>JBBSTQ010000177.1:0-6754 GCA_038235745.1 Sphingobacteriales bacterium | reverse complement strand
ATGGCCGGTAGCGAGGTAATCAAGTTAGGGTATTAAAACCCAGTGACCAATTAGGTGTAAGATTGTATCATAAATAGCAATAAGGTCTAGCAATAAAGTCTTTTTTAAGTGGATAGCCTGGAACAGGATATTTACACAAGCGCTGTTGCTTAAATGAGGGTTTTTCACTGATGTTAATACGGTGTTAAAATAAGTGCGGGTGGCGTAAAGGATCAATAGCAAATAGGCTTTAAAGCTTAACTGGTTCTCATCAGTTTAATGCTGTTTCCAAATTAACCGGATATGCCAGTACAATACCACTTATGCGTATATATTGGTCTAACATTCGCCACATAGAAACATAGATTTGTATCTACGAAGAGCTGGCAAGCTTTGATTCACATAGTGTTCCGCTTCGCGGAACATAGCCTATGTCCTCTATTTCTTTCTCGAAAACCTATGTCTCTATCTGTTTTAAAAAATTGCCATTAGACTATTTATCAACCATATTTGGTATAACTTATTTTGGTGCGAAAAATGATGTATAATCTGCAACTATTATTGATGCATTAATCTAAGCTATTATGAAAAACTGGATGTCAATTGATTCTGAAACACTATTGGGCATATTTATAACCCTTTTGTCGGTATATATTGCCATTATTATTTTAACTAGAATTTTCGGTAAACGGAGCTTTTCTAAAATTTCTGGTTTCGATTTTCCGATGACGATTGCGGTGGGTTCTATCATCGCTTCAACCATCCTGTCCCCAACACCAAGTATATTACAAGGTGTTTTTTGCTTATTTTTAGTTTATACCTTTCAGTTGACCGCCGGTTATTTAAGACGATACAAACGTTTTTCAAAATTAATTGACAATTCGCCTTTATTGTTGATGGACGGATCTAAAATTTTAAAAGATAACCTTCTAAAAGCCAGGGTAACCGAAACAGATTTGCGTGGCAAACTCAGAGAAGCGAATGTGGTACAGCTATCGCAAGTCAAAGCTGTGATTTTTGAAACGACGGGTGATATCAGTGTTTTACATAGTGACAGTGACAAAAATATTGATGATTGGATTATGCAAGACGTAGTTGTTAAATAATCGAAAAGAATATTTTCTGCTATTAATCTAGCGCATTGCTGCTTTATTTTTTCTTGAAAATATCTAGTCGAAAGCCGTCAGTATTAATGCTATTGATTAAGGTAAAAACCTCATCTCTCAAAAACACTTCATGTACTTGATTACCAGACATAGGGTTGTCTTCCTCAAAATCTGTTGAATGTGCTAACAAAAGTTCACCACCTGAATTTAAGTTGTTTTTTAGGGTGTTTTTTGTTTCCACTAAATCACGTAGGCTTAAATAGTAGCCGACTTCGTTAATAATAATCAAATCATAATTTCCAACAGGGAAACTATCAGGTATCGATGCCTTTTTGATGGTTACGTTTTTTTGATCTGCCAGCATTTTCTTTGCGGCTTCCACTGCTAATTCACTGATGTCTATTGCTAAAAGTTTAGTGCTTCGCTCGGCCAGTAACTCGGTAAGTACGCCGTCTGAACAACCTATTTCCAAAACATTTTCATAGTGTTCTTGCTTTAAGGCTTTCAAAATCTGAGTGTTTTTTTTCTGGTTCTCCTCACTAATTCCGGATCCAGAAACTGCTACGCTTTCCTTGTAGCGCTCATCAAAATACTGTTGACTTAAAGTCGATTTATTTTTTCTCATGTTCTTTTGATAAAAAGTTGTAACTTTTAATAATTAAAATTTAATAAAGCCTACAATTGTCATTCCAATCGGTTAATTGTTTCAATTTGTTACGATAGAAGGTCAATAGCTTCCATGTTACGTTGCATTCCCGCATGGTCAACAGCCATCAACCCTTTATGGTCTTCAATCATTTTATCTGCGCCAGACGCTAGCAAAAGCTTTAGAATCTCGTTTTGACCAAACATACTTGCAAACATTAGCGCAGTGCCTCCGTTACCATGCTTAGCGTTGATGGATGCCCCGTTTTTTAAAAGCAATTCTACAATTGGCAAATAGCCTTTAAAACACACACCCATAAGCGGTGTATTACCGCCATTGTCACTTATGTTAACATTAGCTCCAGCTTTAATCAACTTATCGGCAGCATCATATTGATTATTATATGTAGCTATGATTAACGGTGTATACCCTTTTTCGTCATTATAATTAACATTTGCACCTTCTGATAATATCTGTTCTATGGTGTTAACGTCGCCATTTCTTGATGCATCAATTAATTCTTTCATAATTATATTTATTAAAAAGGGGAGCTATTAAACTCCCCTTTGATTAAATTTTAAGCTGGAATTTTACCTTGTTTTTCACGCTCAAAGAAACGATGGTTTCCAATTGCTTTGATGAAAGACTTTCCGAAATTTTCATCTGTGGACTTACCAATTAAAAATCCTTTATCCTCATGTTTATTTAGGTCTTTTCCTAAATAGTGAACAACGTAGCTCATTTTAACCAACTCCACGCCAACACCATCTACCGCAATAGCTTTGCAATGCAGAAATGCTTCGTCAATAAAATGGACGGCTTTTGTGGTCTTCTTAAGTTTTTCGATGCTTTTTTCGCCTGATGGAACATAAATGGCATCTACCAATACAGATGCGAACGTAAGGAAACTATGGTCAACCTTAACATCTTTACCATCGCTATCTTTTATAGTGCCAGAATGCGGAGCGATAATTTTTACTACGGCACCTTCTGCTTCTAAAGCGCTTTTCATACCTGAGAGTGATTTAGCGTCAACTCCTTCGGCTGTTAAAAATGCAATTTGTCTTGTTTTAATATTGCCTTTAATGGTGTTTGCCATACTCAATGCAGGCGACTTTTTTAGCTCTGGCATTACTGTTATAGGCTGATAATCGTCTGGATTAGCATCTGCGCCATATTGATGGTTTATTGGTTTTTCTGGTTGCGATACTTCTAAACCTAATCCTTCTGCTACCTTTTCTGCCAGTCCGCCATCAATCTGCGTAAGCAAACCGACCATGCGTTGGCGTATTTCTAACATATCAACTTTCCCTAGCTCAAAGCAGAAAGCATCAACAACGTGAGTTTGTTCTGGTTCTGATAAACTATTGAAAAACAATGCTGGCTGGCTAAAGAAGTCCATAAAGCTTTTGCTTCTTGCTCTCACTTTGTTTGCCTCAACACGTTCTTGGTAACTGGTAAAACCGCTTTCGCTAGCTTTGGCCTGTTCTGGGTAACCGTTAGAAATAGCGTTTGGATGATAAGCCGTTTTGCCTTTGTTAATTTCCATCCTTGCAATTCCATCTCTTTGATTGTTATGCATTGGCGCAATTGATCGGTTGATTGGAATCTCGTGAAAGTTAGGGCCGCCCAAACGACTTAATTGTGTGTCAGTATAAGAAAAAAGCCTGCCTTGCAACAACGGATCATTTGTGAAATCAATACCTGGAACTAAATGACCTGGGTGAAAAGCCACTTGCTCTGTCTCTGCAAAAAAGTTATCAGGGTTCCGGTTCAACGTCATTTTACCGACAAGTTGTACTGGAATAATTTCTTCAGGGATTAATTTTGTTGGATCTAATAAATCGAAATCGAATTTATGTTCATCCTCTTCTGGTACAATTTGAACACCTAATTCCCACTCAGGAAAGGCACCACTTTCAATCGCTTCATGCAAATCACGGCGATGGAAGTCCGGATCGTTCCCACTGATCTTTTGAGCTTCGTCCCAAACTACGGAGTGCGTTCCCAAAAGTGGTTTCCAATGAAACTTAACAAAATGCGCTTGCCCTTCTTCATTAATCAAACGGAAAGTATGGATCCCAAAACCTTCCATCATTCTTAAGCTTCGCGGAATAGCTCTATCACTCATCAACCACATCACATTGTGCATGGTTTCTGGCGAAAGTGACACAAAATCCCAAAAGGTGTTGTGTGCCGAAGCGGCCTGTGGTATCTCGTTATGCGGTTCTGGTTTAACTGCATGAATTAAATCTGGAAATTTGATGGTATCCTGAATAAAAAATACAGGCATATTGTTGCCCACCAAATCATAATTACCCTCTTCAGTATAAAATTTTACAGCAAAACCTCTAACGTCTCTAGGCAAATCGGTAGATCCTCTGAAGCCGGCAACCGTAGAAAAACGGGTAAACAATGCCGTTTCGCGATTAGGATCTGTTAAAAAGGCGGCTTTTGTGTATTTTTTTAAAGAATCATCATACACCTTAAATACCCCGTGGGCACCTGAACCTCTTGCGTGAACAATCCTTTCTGGAATACGCTCATGGTCAAAGTGGGTTATTTTTTCACGAAGTATAAAATCTTCTAATAGCGTTGGTCCACGTTCGCCAGCTTTTAACGAATTGTTATCGTCGTTAATTTTTAAACCTTGGTTGGTTGTCATTTTTTGACCTTGGCTGTCCTCTGTATTCTTACTTAGGTCTTGTAGTTTTTTACTGTCAGTTTCTGGCAGACTTGATTTTTTGCTTTTCATGGGTATATTTTTGGTTTACTGAATTCTCTACAATAACAAGTTTTGTTCCATTATCTCAACACAATTTAAAAGGTATCAAATATTTACGTTCTGATACTTTTTATGATCCTTTCAGAAGCGGCTTCGCAAAAATCGAGTCCAGAATAATCGGGATTATATCCGCTGATGTAAGGCACCGACATTAAATAAACGGACTCGTTAAAAGCGCCATATTCGTCAACTAGCTGAAAGTTGTCATTAATGGTTACACCTGCAACTTTTAAATAGTATTCACTGTCGATAACTACTACCTTATCCTGATTTTCTTTTTGCTCGGTAACGCCCGCTTCGGCAGATTGGAACTTCAACATCGCTTGACTGACAGTTTTGTTTTCCAAGAAGCTTTTAAACGGAAAATCTTTATACGTTAAAGCTTTTTGCCCAACACAATCGATAAACGTTTCATAATAGTTTTTAGCTATAATACCTTTTTCATCTTCGTAAATATAGTTTACGCCACCTTCATCCACTGGCTCCACTTTGCTGTTTTCACCGACTTCTACAAGGTCGAGAATTCCCGCATCGTGTAGCGCCATCAAATCCTCACACGAGCTTTGTGGAACGTACGCAATCACAATTGATATGAGGGGCATCAAATGTTTTTGCAGGCGGAGCATGTCTTCCGCAGAAAAATATTTGGCGGGTTGGTTCATTGCAAAACTTAGAACCCCCAAAAGCTCTTTCCAATACACAGATTGTTTTGTTTTGATGGATTTTTCTGCCTCTAAGTATTCAGCTTTTAGTAGTTGGAAAGGGTCAATCCGCTCTCTTAAACCCTCCATCTCTTCTACAAATTTTTCCATGCTCCAGTCTTTTATTTCTTGGTAAAAGCCAGGCTCTTTTTCTTTAAGTAAATCTTTAAAGTCGTTCTCAAATATAAAGTCAAGCGACAAAAATCCATCATTCGTTTCGCGATGTTTTTTTATTTCCTCAGGTGTTAAAAGTGAGCTATTGCGTAAATGAGAATCCTCTAAATGAAAACGTACTGCCGGTAAAAGTCCGTTGCGTGAGTGCATCACAATTTTAAAACCTTCACTGCCTTCAGAAAGTTGATAAGCATATTTTCCGCCTTCATTCTTAATAAAACGACCGTTTTTTCTTGCCAGCGTTCTAATAGCGTCAATTGCTGTAAGCGAAGAACCCCTAATTGCAACCGGATGATTGGTTTGTATGCTTAGTTTACATGGTGGATACGGGGAATCGTAAATTCCAGGGATTTTTCCTTCAAACTTTTTTGGCCATGTATGCCCGATGCAGATGATGACTATATCAAAATTAAGCGTCTCTTTTTCTGTAATTACTGAAACTTCGTTCAGGTTTTTATTGTAAACCAGATCTTTTACCGCAACAGATAAATGCAAAGTAGTTTCAATGTCTTTATCGGTCGCTTTTTTTAATAGCGATTCAAACTGGGCGCTTAAGTATTCGCCAAAAAGCAATCGGGGTAAAACCTTGTATTCGTTAAAGTTCTCGGATTTTATGTTAAACTCCAACGCTATTGGTGGCTCGCTTTTAACCCATTCTTCTATCGAAAAAACGATTTTCGGAATTTCATTATCAGAAACGTTCGTGATGTGTTCTTCACACGCACCGTCATCACTATACGGCATGCCAGCACCAAGCCTGTTTTTTCGTTCAAAAACGTGGATGTCGTAATGTTCATCTTCGGCTTCCACCAACTTTTTGTACATAAACAATGCACTTGGGCCACCTCCAATTATGGCTATCCTAGTTTTAGCAGCGTTTGTCATATTAATGAATCAATTAAAAAAAAGAATGTGAATGGTTTATTCAAAAAAAATGCCAAGAGGCGAGTGTTATTTGACTTTTGGTGTCGTTTAATTTTAGCTAAGGATGTTGGTTTTGGGTTTGTAAAGATTTAAATCAAGGGGGTAATTTATTGTTGGCGATTTGATTTTTAGTAAGATTTTTGTGCCGTTTTATTTAGGTTTTACGTTAAAACTCATTGTTAATTGAATGATTTCCGCTATCTATTTGGTACAATTCTTGAACATCTCTGCACACAAATTCTTTTTAAAACTAGTCCTCTAATTCATTTTAATGATTGTTATCTCGCATCAAAAAGGTTGGAAAATTATTAACCAACGCTCGCATGGGTTATTAGCTGCAATGTTAGCTTACCAGTATGATATTGATTTGCCTAATGACATTATAGTGCCCACGCTAATTGCGATTGCTGAGCATGATGACGGTGTTGAAGAAACTGCT
>JBBSTQ010000176.1:0-6781 GCA_038235745.1 Sphingobacteriales bacterium | reverse complement strand
TTTAGCAGCTGATTTTAAATTGAATTTAGAAGTTAACCACGCTACTTTAGCTGGCCATACTTTTACACATGAATTGCAAGTTGCTGTTGATGCTGGAATGCTTGGTTCTATCGATGCAAACCGTGGAGATTACCAAAATGGATGGGATACTGACCAATTCCCGAACGACATTAATGAATTGACAGAAGCGATGTTGGTTATTTTAGACAGCGACGGTATTCAAGGTGGTGGAATTAATTTTGATGCTAAAATCAGAAGAAACTCTACAGATCAAAAAGATTTGTTTTACGCTCATGTTGGCGGGATGGATTTATTTGCAAGAGCTTTGGTAACTGCTGATAACATTCTTAAAAAATCTGATTACAAGAAAATCAGATCTGATAGATACGCTTCTTTCGATAGCGGAAAAGGTAAAGATTTTGAAAACGGCAAATTAAATTTAGAAGATTTGAGAAATTATGCAGCTGAAAATGGCGAACCAAAAACCATTAGCGGTCAGCAAGAATTTTTAGAAAACTTGATTAATAGGTATATTTAATTGCAGTTGATATTGAATTTGAAACCCCCTGAATTTGTGAAGATTCAGGGGTTTTGTTTTGTAGGCGTTTCGACATTTTGAACTAAGTGAAAAATCCCAGAGATAACTAAAAAGCTTTACGAAAGGGACTTCACAAATTTTTATTTACCCTGTTCAGGCGAAAAATTCATTACTGCTCTTTAATCATTTGTTTAATTAACCGTATCTTTATCAAATACTTACGACTTAAAATTCCAACAGCCATGAAAAAATTGATTTATATTTTAGTTGCTGTCATTTCCCTTGGTTCTTGTGCAAAAGAGGGCAAAACAATAATTGATGACACATTAGGCAGTAGCGCTTTAACTGACACGACCATAATTAACGTTAGTTACGGGACCAATTCCATGCAGAAATATGATATTTACTTGCCGGCAGGGCGAGACAATAATACTCCTATCATTTTAATGATACATGGTGGAGCATGGAAAGCCGGACAGAAAGAAGAATTCAACGCTTACATCGGAGTGATAAAAAAGAAGTGGAGCAATGTTGCTATCGTAAATATGAATTACCGTTTAGCAAGCAATGCCAATAACATCCATCACAATGAAATAATGGATGACATTAAAAAGACGATTGGAGATGTTATAGCTCAGCAAAACAAATATAAAATCTCGCAAAAAATGGGAATTGTTGGTGCGAGTGCAGGCGCTCAATTGGCGATGATTTACGCCTATAAACAAAATGATTTCAAAAACATTAGTTGCATTGCGAGTCTCTTCGGCCCGACTTTGATTGCCGATTGGGATTGGTACAACACTACCAATATTTGGCTCGGAGGTAAAGTTGGAGACATTTTAACGGAATATGTCGGGCAAACGTGGAACGAAACAGTTTATAAGAATGTAAGCCCGTATTGGAATATATCTTCTAGGAGTCAGCCCACAATAATATTCCACGGAAGTGTAGATCCTATTGTTCCGGTTTATCAAAGTCAGTGGATGAATGGAAAATTAGGCACTTTGAACGTTACGCATGAATACCATGAATATCTTGCATTCCACGGTTTTGATAATGCGCAGTCGGATGATGTAGTTTCTAAAATAGTTAAGTTTTTTAAGGCTAACTTGAGGTAAAACAGTTTTAGCTTTTCCTGTGGTCGGTGTTATCACCGAGACACACAAACGCATTGTATTTGTAGCGGTATGGTGATAACAATAACCGCAAGTAAAATGGTTTAATTGTTGTTTCAAAGAATTGGAATTTTATCAATTACCGTGTTTGTAATTGAGGAGCAAAAGGATAGGCTAGTTTCAGATTTAGAAAAAAGCCTTAACAGAAACGTATGGTAAAATCGGAAGTAGCGAAACTGACTGCAGTATAGGTGTCAATTCTCGATTCTCGCCTCTTTTAAGGTCCAAAGTATAAAAGTAAGATTTTCGTCTGTTGTAAATATTATAGATGCCAAAATCGAGTTCGGCGTCAAACTTGGTTTGATGACTGCGGTTTAATATATTCATCGGACGACACTATTAAATCAATCGGTAAAGCTAAGCCGTTATTAATTAGGGTGTGCACTGGCTGAAAAAGCCTATTGTATGAGCCTTTGAATGTTAAATCATCCGTTAAACGGAACGAGGCATTTATTCTCGGCTCTAAAAAATAGTAGTTGGCTTTGCAAATCGAGTTGTATCAGCGAAGATAAAAAAACAAATAATTGCTAAAAGTTAAATGATGTTAAGCGGTTGTTAAAGAATGTTAACAGTATTATTCAAAATAATGCCGATTGGGAATTTCCTAAAAGGATGTTGGTATTTACTACTCATTTAATCCACTCAAATAGAAAATCATTTCAGCGAAAACTGTAATTGTCTTTGCATCTCATTTCAACTTAAAGCTTCCGTTAACGAAATCAATTTCTCACACAATTCCCCTCTAAATTTTACTTATTGTACTGATAACACTATATTTGCAACATTCAACATAAAACATGGAAAACGTAAGCACTCCCATTGATTTTTTGCCCATCATTATTCAGCTAGCAGTTGCACTGGGCTTTGTGGCGTTAACAATGGTTTTAACCCACATGATTGGGCCAAAACGTAAAACCACAGACGTTAAACTGACCGCTTTTGAGTCGGGAATTGAAGTAATTGGTAACGCCCGTCAGCCGTTTTCGGTAAAGTATTTTGTGGTGGCCATCATCTTCGTCATATTTGATATTGAGGTAATTTTTATGTACCCATGGGCGGTCAATTTTAGATGGCTGGGCTTAAACGGACTGATTGAGATGTTCGTTTTTATGGGAACGCTGCTTTTAGGCTTTATCTACGTCATCAAAAAAGATGCTTTAAAGTGGGATTAAGATAGAACAGTTCTAAATAGAAACAAGCGACTTTTAACAGCAATAAACTTGATAAATTTGGGGCTTGTTTCAAACTAAGTCCGTTTTGGATTGTTTAGAAAAGAAAGAGATATTATGAGTGATATAAATTTAGTTGAAGCGCCACCAGGGATACAAGGAGAAGGATTTTTTGCGACTTCTTTAGAGAAAGTGATTGGGATGGCGAGGGCAAATTCTTTATGGCCACTTCCTTTTGCCACTTCTTGTTGCGGAATAGAATTTATGGCAACCATGGGTTCGCATTACGATTTTTCTCGTTTCGGTGCAGAACGTCCTTCGTTTTCGCCACGCCAAGCAGATTTATTAATGGTAATGGGAACTATCGCTAAAAAAATGGCTCCGGTATTAAAGCAGGTTTATATCCAAATGGCAGAACCACGTTGGGTAATTGCTGTTGGTGCTTGCGCAAGTAGCGGTGGTATTTTTGATACTTATTCTGTTTTGCAAGGTATTGATGAAATTATACCGGTTGATGTTTATGTACCAGGTTGCCCTCCACGTCCAGAAGCGATTATCAACGGTTTCAACAAGATACAAGACTTAGTAAGAGTAGAATCTTTACGCAGAAGAGATTCTGAAGAATATACAGCATTATTAGCACAATACGGAATCCAGTAAATGGGAAAAATAGCTAATCAAGATATTACAGACAAGCTGAACGCTCAGTTTGCGGATAAATTTACATCGCCAACCGAGCCTTTTGGTTTGTTAACTTTTGAAACCACAGCAAACGTGATTGCCGAAATGTTGGCTTTCCTAAAAAACGACGAAGATTTAAAATTCGGGTATTTAACAGATATTACCGCAGTTCACTATCCCGAAGAAACCAATGCCCTTTGCGTTGTCTATCACTTGCATAGTTTAACAAATAATGTTCGGGTTCGCATCAAAGTTTCTATTCCGGTTTCTAACCCAACAATTCCAACGGCAACTACTTTGTGGGAAGGAGCAAATTGGATGGAGCGTGAGACTTTCGATTTCTTCGGAATTCAGTTTACAGGGCATCCAAACTTGGTTAGAATATTAAATGTGGATGATATGACGGTTTTCCCGATGAGAAGAGAGTTTGCATTAGAAGACCCAAACAGAGTAGATAAAAAAGATTTTTTCTTTGGACGTTAATTAAAGTATATGAGCAATTTTATAACAGAAATAACGCCAAATCGCCCAGTTTATGTAGATAACGACCCGCAAAGCGAGTTAATTACTTTAAACCTTGGACCAACTCACCCTGCAACACACGGAGTTTTCCAAAATGTATTGCAAATGGATGGCGAGCGTATAGTGAGCGGGATTTCTACAATAGGATACATTCACAGGGCTTTTGAAAAAATAGCTGAACACCGTCCGTTTTATCAAATTACTACACTTACCGACCGCATGAATTATTGCTCGTCGCCTATAAACAATATGGGCTGGCACATGACGGTGGAGAAGCTTTTAGATATCGAAATTCCAAAAAGAGTTGATTATTTAAGAGTAATTGTGATGGAGTTGAGTCGTATTACAGATCATTTGATTTGTAATGGTATTTTAGGTGTTGATACAGGCGCATTCTCTGGTTTCCTTTATTTAATGGAGGAACGCGAACATATTTACGAGATTTTCGAAGAAATTTGCGGTGCTCGTTTAACCACGAACATCGGTAGAATCGGAGGCTTCGAAAGAGATTTTAACGATATCGCTTTTGCGAAATTGAACAAATTTCTAGAAAAGTTTCCACCGATATTAAGAGAGTTTGAAGCTTTATTCAACAGAAATAGAATTTTTATTGAACGTACATCAGGCGTTGGTGCAGTTACTCCAGAAGTTGCTTTAAATTACAGCTGGAGCGGGCCAATCTTAAGAGCTACGGGTGTTGATTATGATGTTCGTGTAAATGAACCCTACTCTTCTTATCAGGATTTTGATTTTGAAATCCCAGTAGGAACAACAGGCGATGTTTACGATCGTTTCATTGTAAGAAACGAAGAAATGTGGCAGAGTTTGAGAATCATCGAACAAGCTTTAGAGAAATTGAAAGGCGAGCCTAAAGGTGTTTTCCATGCGGATGTTCCCGAGTTTTACTTGCCTCCAAAAGAGCAGGTTTACAATAACATGGAAGCCTTAATTTATCACTTTAAAATTGTGATGGGCGAGGTTGATACCCCAAAAACGGAAGTTTATCATGCTGTTGAAGGTGGTAATGGAGAGTTGGGCTTTTATTTGATTAACGACGGAGGAAGAACGCCTTACCGTTTGCATTTCCGCAGACCAAGTTTTATCAACTATCAAATGTATGCCCCAATGAGCGCCGGAATGTTATTGTCTGATGCCATTATAAATATGTCTAGTTTAAACGTAATAGCAGGAGAATTAGATGCTTAGAGTAGAAGATACCGCATCAGTAGAATTTTCTACTGAGCTATTGGATAAGTGTAAAGAGATTATCAGCCGTTATCCGGAAGGAAAAGAGAAATCTGCTTTATTGCCAATTTTGCATGAAGTGCAAGCTGTTTTTGGATGGTTGAGTGCAAACTCAATGGATAAAGTTGCTGAAATTTTAGGCATCGAAGATATTGAAGTTTACGAAGTTGCTACTTTTTACACGCAGTATTTTTTAAAACCCCAAGGCAAATACGTTTTGGAGGTTTGCCGTACTGGCCCATGTTGCTTGGTTGGTGCAGAAAAGTTGATGGATTACATCGGCGAAAAGTTAGGCGTAAAAGAAAACGAAACTACAGCAGATGGTTTATTTAGCTATCGCGGAGTAGAATGTTTGGCCGCTTGCGGTTATGCACCGGTTTTACAAATTGGTCCTGAATATACTTTTTACGAAAACTTAACACCAGAATCGGTGGATAAGTTGATAGGGGAGTTGAAAAGAAAATAGTATTGAGTACAGAGATTTGAGTATTGAGAGCTTTGCAAGCGAATTAACTCAAATCGGAAAAATAAAATAAATAATAAGACAAAAAGAAGTAAGGGTTAGATGAGCGAACTTAAGAGTTCTCAATTCTCAATACTCACTTCTCATATCTAAAAAAAGAATGGGTCGTAAATTATTATTAGAACACATTAACGTACCGGGGATAAATACTTTTAAGGCTTATCGCGAGAAAGGTGGCTACCGTTCAGTGGAGAAGGCTTTGAAAACAATGTCGACAGATGAGGTTGTGGAAGAAGTTAAGAAATCCGGTTTACGTGGTCGTGGTGGTGCGGGTTTCCCTACCGGGATGAAGTGGAGCTTTTTGGCTAAGCCAGAAGGTGTTGCTCGTTATTTGGTTTGCAACGCAGATGAGTCTGAGCCGGGAACGTTTAAAGACCGTTATTTAATGACGCATATTCCTCATGCTTTAATTGAGGGAATGATTACTTCTAGCTATGCGCTTGGAGCACATACAAGTTACATTTACGTAAGAGGAGAAATGATGCCTCAAATCCGGATTTTAGAAAAAGCAATTGCCGAAGCTAAAGAAGCTGGATTTTTGGGTAAAAATATATTAGGAACAGGTTACGATTTAGAGTTATACGTTCAGCCAGGTGGCGGCGCTTATATCTGTGGAGAGGAAACCGCTTTACTAGAATCGTTAGAAGGTAAAAGAGGAAATCCACGGATTAAACCTCCTTTCCCAGCAATTGCCGGTTTGTACGGTTGCCCTACAGTGGTAAATAACGTTGAATCGATAGCCGCAGTTGTGCCAATTATTAATGATGGTGGCGAAGAATACGCTAAAATAGGAATAGGACGTTCAACCGGAACTAAATTAATTTCAGCCTCTGGCAACATCAATAAACCAGGTGTTTACGAGATTGAAATGGGGATTACCGTTGAAGACTTTATTTATTCTGACGAATATTGCGGCGGAATTGCAAAC
>JBBSTQ010000175.1:0-6837 GCA_038235745.1 Sphingobacteriales bacterium | reverse complement strand
TTTCGACGTGATCTGAGAGACAAAACAGCGTTTATTCCCTAATTTTAGCCTCGTGAAAATTTATAACGTAAACAAATTTTCAGCCTGCGGATTTGAGGAAAGGCACTAATTTTTTGAAAAACACTTTGTTTCTTCGTCAAATATTGAGGATTTAAGGGACTCATTTTAGGTAAAATAGCATTCAGCTCCGTACCATTTTCACTGGCGAATTCGCGTTTTAAAGATGTGGTTATGTATCTCTTTGTTGCCTCCTCATTTAAGTTTTCATCTGTAATTAATTCTGAAGCTTCTATTTTTTGTTTTGCTTGTGCATATTCAAAAAAGGTATCTATTATACTTGCTTTATCTTCAACCGTATCAAGATCTGTTTCGTTAATAAAATCCACAACTAAGCTCTCTTTTGCTCTGTTGGCAATACTAGCCCGGATTACGCGACGAACTTCTTCTACTAAAGCAACTTTGTCTTTGGCCTTTGTGTTATGCTCAAAGATTAATTCAAGTATATAGTCTAGGTTTATTTCCTGTGATTTAAGCAGGTCAATTTCAAAAACAACGTCATCCCAATCAATCTTAGATTCCTCTGCTTCTTTTCCATTTTTTTCTCGTTTTGACCAATCGCGTATATCATTATACGTTGAGCGATAATTTTGAACCGTTCTTTCTGGTAATAAAGCTATTTTTTGCATTACAGCGATATCCTCATCTGTCACGAAATAGGTCTCTTTAAATGCTTCGATAGCCTTAGCATCATTTAAATCGATAGTTTGCAACGCTTTGAGATGTGTAAATTCATCGTAATTCTGTAAAATATTTTCTACCCGCAGGTATTCGCCAAAAAGCTTCGCGAACTCTTTTTTACCTTTTTCCGTTACAATTTCATCTGGATTAGGAAATTTTGTGTTTAAATTATTTACTACATCCGTAAATCCTCTACGAGCTTCTCCTGTAGCAATGTCTGTAAAACCGTCTAAGTACTCTTTGTAGCTCTTTTCAAGCACTACATTTTTGGTGTTTTTATCTCCGAATAAGGTAATAGCACCAATGGTTGATTGCTCTAAATCTCTAAATGTTACGATGTTACCAAATGTTTTTGTTGCATCATAAATTCGATTGGTACGCGAAAATGCTTGCATTAGCCCATGATAACGTAAATTCTTATCAACAAACAGCGTATTAAGCGTAGGTGCATCAAACCCAGTAAGAAACATACCCACTACTATGATGAGATCAACCTCTTTACTTTTTACACGTTTCGCTAAGTCACGATAGTAGTTTTGAAATTCTTTGCTTTCAACCCCGTAACTGGTTTTGAACATGGAGTTATAGTCAAAGATAGCTTTGGATAAAAATTCTTTTGCACTACTATCCATGGCTGATGGTTCAAAAGTTTCATCAGCAATTTCTCCAATAGCGTTCTGTTCCTCGTTGGCAGCAAAAGAAAAGATGGTTGCAATTTTAAGCGGTTTTTCACTTTCTTTTTGTAGGCGGTTGAGCTCCTCATAATAACACATGGCAGCATCCACACTGCTTACGGCAAACATGGCATTAAATCCTTTGTCGCTACCTTGGTTTCTATGGGTTTTGATTCTGAAATTTTGCAAAATGTATTGCGAAATCTCTTTAATACGAGCAGGATGAAGTAACGCCTTTGCATTTTCTGCAGCGCTCAGTTTTTTCTCATCTTGTTCAATTTCTATTTTCTTAAACTGTGGACGTACATTGTTGTAATCTACTTTGAACTTCAACACCTTCTCATCCCTAATTGCATCGGTAATCACGTAGGAATGCAATTCGCGACCAAATACACTTGCCGTAGTTTCAGCACCTAAAGCATTTTGAGGAAAAATAGGTGTTCCTGTAAAACCAAATTGATAGAATTTTTTAAACTTTTTATTTAGGTTTTTTTTGCGCCTCTCCAAATTGAGAGCGGTGTGCTTCATCAAAAATGAAAACCACTTGCTTTTGATAAATAGCCAAATCGTTCTCACTTTTCATGAGATTGTTTAACTTCTGTATTGTGGTAACAATAATCTTATTATCTTCTTTTTCTATGTTTCTTTTCAAACCAGCGGTACTATCGGAACCATTAACGCTATCAGGCGAAAAACGTTGATATTCTTTCATGGTCTGAAAGTCTAAATCTTTACGATCTACTACAAAAAACACTTTATCAATAAACTCTGCTTGCGTTGCTAATCTCGCTGCTTTAAAACTGGTCAAGGTTTTACCTGACCCTGTGGTATGCCATATAAATCCGCCACCTTCTATGGAAGACCATTTTTTAGATTGATACGAACTTGCTACTTTCCATAAAATCCTTTCTGTCGCTGCGATCTGATAGGGTCGCATGATCAGTAATGTATCGCTTGTATCAAAAACCGAATAGGTGAGTAATACATTTAAAAGTGTACGTTTTTGGAAAAAGGTTGCCGTAAAATCTTTTAAATCCTTAATCAAAGAATTATCAGCTTTTGCCCAATTCATAGTAAAGTCGAAACTGTTTTTATCTCGTTTTACGGTGTTAGCAAAATAACGGCTGTCGGTACCGTTTGATATAACAAATATCTGTAAATATTTAAAAAGTGAGTTTTCGCTATTAAAGCTTTCTTTGCTGTAACGATGTAGTTGATTAAACGCCTCACGGATAGCAACCCCACGTTTTTTAATTTCTACCTGTATCAAAGGCAAGCCATTCACTAAGATGGTTACATCGTATCGATTAGCATGCGTTCCTTTTTGTCCGACTTGTGAAATTACTTGCACTTTATTGCGAACAACGTTCTTTTTATCTACTAAATATATGTTTTGGATGTGACCATCATCAAATACAAAATCGTAAATATAATTCTCGTGAATTTTTCTTGTTTTTTCTATCAGGTTATCACTAGGTTTATCCAAATACTCGGCTACAAAACGAATCCATTCCGCATCAGTAAATGCCATATCATTAAGTGTCTGCAATTGCACCCTTACGTTAGCTAACATGGCTTGTTGCGTAGTAAGATTAGTGGGGTTCTCATATCCTTGACTTATTAAATCTTGGATAAACTCCCGTTCAAGCGCATGTTCTGTCTGATAAACAGTAGGTGGTTCATTCACTTCTGAATGTTTACTATAATTATCTAAAACAATAAAATTGTTTGACTCTGCTATGGTATTATACTGTGGCATCTTATTCTTCTACAATTTGGACATCATTAGACTTGAAACGGTAGTTTGTTTTAATTTGATTTACTAAATATTCTAAAACTCTGTTATCATTATCTTGGATTATAGAGGTTTCTTCGCCCGAAAATTTGCCATGACTAGATAGATTAATTATACGATTGTAATATGCTTCACGTGATTCTTCGGGTAAAAGATCTCTCCATTTATTATAGCCTAAAAAAGTAGACATTTTTTCTAGAACATTCCGGAGAAAATTAAAATGATACTTTTGAATATTACCCGACGGTAAAATAGCTTTATCCAATTCAGATAGAAGAAATAAATGATACGAGAAAGGTGAATCACTTGATTGATCGCTCAGTAAAAAAGTACCGTCTGCTAATTTTTCAAAACGCCTTTTTGCACAATGCTTTGCTTTATAGCCAGAGCTTGAATCAGCGTTATTGAATTCATTGAACAGTACATTATAAAACAGTGGATTGTGCGTTGTAATAACGAATTTAAGATCGGATTGATTAGACTTTATTAATTCAGCGATATTCACAGCCAATTCAATCAAGTGTGTATCGTCCAATGAACTTACAGGGTCGTCAATAAATACATACTGCAAATCATTAAATTGGTCTGTTTCCCTGTCAGCTTACTCTGCTACATTTAAGACATTAATTGTTTGCTCTAATAAACTGTAAAAAACACTCCAGATAAAACAACTTTCCTCTCCTTTGGAAATTTTTACAAAATCTGAAACTGAATCATCTCCGCGTTCAAACGAGAACTAACCTTTTGTTCTTACCGCATCGGCTTTAATTTCGGGTGTTATGGCATCATCTGCTAACTTTGTGTAATCAACACTATCATCACCACCTTCCATATAATTTGCAAAGTGTTCACTAATGTATCTATAAAAAAGTGTTCCTAATACAAAATGTTTAAAATCCCACCCATCTACAGAGCCCCGTACTTCGTTGGCATTTTCCATATTTTATTTTGTAATATATCTCTTTGAATTGTGCTTGTCATGTAATCTTTATATAGTTAATCTCTTAATAAAATCTTATCTGTTTTGTTCCGGTGAATTTTTTTACCAGTATCTTCATAATCGAGTTTTAAGCTGGCTTATTCCAACTCTTTTTAATTTTTCTCGTCGGGCGCTCGGATGGATTTTTTGCATGCTTTCTAAGAACTTCGTGTCGGGAATTTTCACTTTCGGGTTTTCGTTAAACGTCATTATATTGTTCCGAAGACTTTATTAAACAATAGTTCCAGGTGTTTTTTAACCTCGTCAAAAGCCGGTAGTTTTTCGGCAGAGATTTGATGCGCCAAACTTGTTTTCCATGCTTTTTTAACAGCATTTTCACTTTTAGCATTTAACAACTGCTCTACACCTGTAAATCCAAGCCCCTTAAATTCCATTTTATCTAAGAAAGCCTGTTTGATCTCTGTCCAATTTAAATCGCTTGAATGCTTGGACAAATACCATATATCATAATAATCGCGTGGTGCTGTGTATGAGCGCTGGATAAGAGCCCTTAACTTTTCAGATAACACTTCTTTGATGTCGTAGCATGCAATTTGATTTATTGCAGGAGAGAGCTGGTCGGAATAATCATGATAAACCGTTTTCAAAGTCGGTTCAAATAGCATCTTTTCATACAGAATAATTTCAATCTTAATCGAAGTGGTCCATCGTGAAGAATCTGGTGGAATTTGATCCTTGGAATGATCGGCTCCCCAAAACTTTACAGTGGCGGCATAGCCAGTGGGCATATCATTGTGCCGAAGATTGGTCAGCTTTTCCAGATTTAGTTGCATACCTGTACGTTCTTGTACTAATGACATGATTTGCCTCAATAACTCTTTACCCAATTGAAAATTTGGATTGACGGATGTAAAATCTAAATCCTCTGAAAAACGATAATTTGGGATATAGCATTTTCGCAAACATGTTCCTCCTTTGAAAATTAGTGCTTCTCTGCAGGAATCTATCGAAAATATAGCATCGACAAAATGGCCCAATACCCAATCTTTGTCAATGGTACTTCTGGACACTTCGTGTTCCAATGCTTTTTTCTCTATTTCCTTTTTCAGTATCATTAGTATTGTTTATTGGATATGTCTAACAATTCCTCCCGGCTGATATTTAACCTTAATCGCCACTCTCCAACAAATTCACCTTCGGCCAATCCCTTGGGATCAAAAAGATTGTATCTGTTATTCACTTGTTTCTTAGCAAAATCTATAAAAGGATTCATCTCTGTAAT
Source organism: Sphingobacteriales bacterium (assembly GCA_038235745.1). GTDB lineage: Bacteria > Bacteroidota > Bacteroidia > Sphingobacteriales > Sphingobacteriaceae > Pseudopedobacter. The sequence goes on along the minus strand of JBBSTQ010000175.1, from coordinate 1,408 downwards.
TTGAAGAAGTTCAACCAAATATCCAATTCGTTTGGTAACGGCTATGTTGTTCACAGCTTGGCAATACTCAATTAACTTAGAGGGTTGCATTTTGGCTTGAGCAACTGCTCTAATTAGTTCAGCATAACCACCGGAATGTTGAGATAGATCAAAGCAGTCCACTATTGTTTTCTCTACATCAGTTATAGGGTATTGAAGATTACCGTAGCCATTATGTATGATGCCCAATTTTTTATGAGGTGCTATCTTGACGAATTTATAAAAAGTGCCAAGAATCGATTTATCGTATTTTTTATGTGTCGTTTGAATAAAGACGGTATTAGAAAATTGTTCCGTCAACCCATGTAAATTTAGCGCCGACCAATAAGCCACTGCACTATTCTCAGCAATGAAAGTTCCTATGACATATTCATCTCTAAAACTTTGCCTACAAAATTTACCTTTTTCGATTCGTACAAGCATTTTCTTATCGACCAGATTTTCCAGAACCTCACTTAAATTGTCAAAATTCTGCTCCAACAACTGTTCAATTTCTGAGAATTTGAATAGCTGTATTTCATAATCGTCCAGCAATTTTAAAAATTCAAGTTGTGACTTAGAAAGATGCTCTGATATGTAAACGCTGTCCGCCATATTACCTTTTATGGAACGATAAGACCCAATTTTTAGGTCTTATCGTTCCACGATTGGTAAAGATATTGATTCTAACCCAGATTAAGAAAAGATAGGAAACCTTGCTTGGGTAAAATATGCTTAACAACATCAAGTTTGTTGATATAACTGCCGTTTGCTACGTTAAAATTATTAGTCTTTGTTAAAGTAAAACATTGCCGCTTATAGCATAGATGAAATACGCTTGGTCAAATGTTATACCTTCGTTAAACGTTATTTTATTACCGCTTACAGTATAGTTATAGGTGTCGTAATCTATAGAAGTGGCGCCCCAATTCTTAAGAAATGATCCATCCTCTTAAAGTCAAAAGTAGTACGAAGCATATCTCGTAGAGTCGTCTATATCTTCTCCAATTTTCAAAGTTGGCAATGGTGTAGCTTCCTACACTCCGGTTAGACCGGTTCTTATCAATTTTTACGCGGGGATATGGAGAAAATCCAACAATTAGGTTTTGCAGTTAAAATGGAAGAGTACCATCAGATAGCGGTTGATCTAAGCAATAATACAAAACAGCTACTAAGCATAATCCGTCGCTTGGAAACAGAATTGAAAAAATTTAGGGAAGGTACGTAACTATGATCTGCAAAACTACTCGCACAAAAAAATCCCACTCTTTCGAGCAGGATTGAGAAATATATACGTCAAAACGCAGTATCTTACAACGACAAAATATCTACAATCTTAAACAAATCTTGTTTAATTTCTACGTGGTGCTTGACTGCGTGGTCAAATGGG
>JBBSTQ010000174.1:0-6846 GCA_038235745.1 Sphingobacteriales bacterium | reverse complement strand
TCTTTGTAACATGAAAAACATTAAGTTGAGTGTTTTGGATCAGACTCCGGTTCGTTTTGGAAGTAATGCTACCGAATCTTTACAGGAAACAATTGAACTGGCGAGACTTGCAGATGAGTTGGGATATACTCGATATTGGTTAAGCGAACACCATAATTCACAAACTTTGGCAACTGGTTCACCGGAGATTATGATTTCTAGATTAGGTGCTGAAACTAAAAACATTCGTTTGGGTTCTGGTGGAATGATGATGCCGAATCATAGCAGCTTACGCGTTGCGGAAAATTTTAGGGTTTTGGAAGGACTGTATCCGAACAGAATTGACCTAGGAATGGGCAGAGCACCTGGAACTGACCGAATGACGGCTCATTTATTGAATCCGTCTAATCAGTTTAGTCCTAAAGATTATGTACAACAGCTTAGGGATTTACAACATTTGTTTAACGATGAACCGTTAGAAGGAATAAGCGAGGCAAGCGTACAGGCAATTCCTATTATAAATACCTCCCCAGATTTATGGATCTTAACTTCCAGCGGAGAAAGTGCTTTAATTGCCGCCCACTTTGGAATGGCTTTATCATTTGCACAGTTTATAAATCCGGTTGGGGCCGCTAATGCGATCAAAAGTTACAAAGCACAATTTCAGCCATCTGCTGAATTTGCCGAGCCACAAACGAGTGTCGGCATTTTCGGCTTTTGTAGTGAGGATGAGGAAAAAGTTAAACGCGTTCAAGCCCTAATGGATTACCGTTTGATGAGTTTTGAGCGGGGAAATTATAATAAGGTATATTCTTATGATGACATTAAAGATGAAGAATATGATACGCAAGAGTGCCAACGTGTTTTGCACAACAGGCAAAGAATGGCTGTAGGTACACCTACACAAATGAAACAGCAAATAGAAAAGATTTGTGAAGATTTTGGTACCGATGAGGTCATTATTTCTACTTTTACGGAAAGTAAGGAAGATCGGTTTGAATCGTACAGGTTGTTGGCGGATACTTTTGAGCTGTGTTAATTGAGTGAGGAGTAAGGAGTAAGGAGTAAGGAGTAAGGAGTAAGGAGTAAGGAGTAAGGAAATCTACTCTATTTTATTGATTACTTGAACTTAAAAATGTTGTTTTTCTTGTAAAGTGTATTGAATAAATGAATTCCCTACCTCTTTTGTTAGTTTTATGAGCAGACTAAAATAAAGCAAGATGACTTTTGCCGACAATCCCGTTATTGCACACCGAGGTGCTTGGAAGACTTTAGGCTTGCCAGAAAATTCTATTGCAGCTTTAAAACAGGCTATTTCAATTGGCTGTTGTGGTTCTGAGTTTGATGTTAGGATGACTGCGGATGATTATGTGGTTGTTCATCATGATAAACATTTCCATGAATTACCGATTGAAAATTCCAACTATGCTGACTTGAAAAAGTTCAAGTTGGTTAATGGAGAAACGCTTCCTACGCTTACAGAATATATTCTAGCAGGAATAGAAAACAATAAACAAACCCAACTGATTTGTGAAATTAAACCGTCTGCAATAGGCAAAACCAGAGCGGAGCAGATTGTTAGAAAAGTATTGGCTGTTGTTGATGACTTAAAAGCGCATCAGTATATGGCTTACATCAGCTTCGATTTTAATATGTTGGAAATAATTGGGCAACTAGATCCTAATGCGAACACACAATATTTGAACGGCGATAAAAGTCCCAAAGAAATAAAATCAGCTAATCTTACTGGGATAGATTATCATTCTACTGTTTTTAAGGAAAATCCAGAATGGATTGAAAATGCAAAAAAATTAGACCTAATATTAAATACTTGGACAGTTAACTCCAAAAAAGCAATGGACTTATTTTTAAAAGAGGGTTTCGATTTTATTACTACCAACGAACCCGAAATATTATTAAAAAAATATAACGCTTCCCTATAATCAAACAAACATGAACATTGATTATAGAAAAACAGCTTTAAAAGAATTAAATAACACACCCGTTTGGGACGTAATAATTATAGGTGGTGGGGCGACAGGTTTGGGCTGTGCAGTTGATGCTACAACAAGAGGATTAAAAACACTATTATTAGAGCAATCAGATTTTGCAAAAGGAACATCAAGCAGAAGCACAAAACTAGTACATGGAGGCGTAAGATATTTAGCCGCCGGCAACATTTCTTTAGTTTACGAAGCTTTGCATGAACGTGGTTTGTTGTTGCAAAATGCCCCTCATTTAGTAAAAAAGCAATCCTTTATTATCCCATGTTACAGTTTTTTTGAGCAGATAAAATACGTTGTCGGTTTAAAAATGTACGATTGGTTGTCCGGTAAACATAGTTTTGGCTCATCAATTATCCTCAATAAAGAAAAAACGTTAAACTCATTAAAAGGCATCAGCAATGAAAAATTAAAGGGTGGTGTACAATATTTCGACGGGCAATTTGATGATGCAAGATTGGCTTTAAATATTGCACAAACGGCTATTGAAAATGGCGCAACCGTTTTAAACTATGTTAAGGTAAATCAATTACAAAAAACTAATGATTTAATAAGTGGCATTATAGCAGAAGATGCGGAAACGGGACAACGTTTTGAACTAAAAGGTAAGGCAATCATTAACGCGACTGGTGTTTTTGTAGATGAAATTTTAAAAATGGACGACCCCAATGCAAAACCTTTGGTTAGGCCAAGTCAAGGTGTTCATTTGGTTTTAAACCGTTCTTTTATGTCGTCAAAATCTGCATTGCTTATTCCAAAAACTGCTGACGGAAGAGTTTTATTTGCAGTGCCATGGCATCAATATTTGGTTTTAGGCACTACGGATACGCCTTTAAATGAACACAGCTTAGAACCCGTTGCTCAAGAAAAAGAAATTGATTTTATCTTAAAAACTGCCGGCGAATATTTAGAAAGAAAACCAAATAGAAAAGATATTTTAAGTGTTTTTGCAGGTTTAAGACCATTGGCTGTGCCAAATAAAAACATCAACAAAACCAAGGAAATTTCGAGAAGCCACAAATTGGTGGTTAGCGAAAGCAGCTTAATTACCATTACTGGTGGTAAATGGACAACTTACCGTAAAATGGCGGAAGACACTATAGATAAAGCAATTGCTGTGGCTAAGTTGCCCCATGTTAAATGTGTAACAACGGATTTACCCATTCATGGAAACACCTCACTTACAGAAAATGACCATTTCGATTTTTATGGTTCCGATGCTTCATTGATTAAAAAATTGATTAAAGAGAGTGCTGAGTTTCAGGAAAAACTCCATCAGAATTTCCCTTACGTTATTGGCGAAGTGGTTTGGGCCGTTAGAAATGAAATGGCAAGAACGGTAGAAGACATTTTGGCTCGCCGTTTAAGAGTCTTATTTTTAGATGCGAAAACCGCAATTGAAATGGCTCCAAAAGTTGCCGAAATCCTGGCTTCGGAGCTTAATCTTGATAAGGACTGGGAGAAGCAGCAAGTTAAATCTTTTATCACTTTGGCAGAACACTACAAAATATCAAAGTAGAGTTTGCAAAAAAGCATTGCTTTTTTACCCTTTGCGATGTGGTTTATCTACTTGCGAAAATCTATCTTTTATTTATCTTCGCAATATTATCTCACAGATATTTAGTAATATACTATTTATCAACTCGTTAACTTTTTACAAAACTTAGTTAACTCAAATTACGATTCGTTAATGAAAGCCATTTTAAATTTATTCGACTTTAAACGTAAAATTGACTATAAAGTTGAGATTCTTGCGGGTATTACCGTTGCCATGACGATGATGCCCGAATCGCTCTCTTTTGCGATATTAGCTGGATTCCCTCCGCTTACTGGGCTTTATGCCGCTTTTATTATGGGTTTGGTTACTTCTGTTTTAGGTGGCCGCCCTGGATTAATCTCTGGTGGTGCTGGTGCAACGGTTGTGGTTTTAATTGCCTTAATGAATTCTTATGGCATTGATTATGTATTTGCAGCAGTTGCTTTAGCAGGCGTAGTGCAAATTTTAGTCGGGTTATTTAAGTTAGGGAAGTTTATACGTTTAGTACCTCAACCGGTTATGTACGGGTTTGTAAATGGTTTGGCAGTTATCATATTTATGGCGCAATTTGAACAGTTTAAAACTGTGGTAAATGGCGAAGTGACCTGGTTAACCGGCTCTCCCCTGTTTGTAATGGCGGGTTTGGTTGCATTAACAGTTGCTATTGTGTTGGTATTTCCTAAAATCACTAAAGCGATTCCGCCGTCTTTGGTTGCTATTATCGTAGTTTTTCTAATTGTCTTGGGCTTTAATATCGACACAAAAACAGTAAGTGATATTGCTTCTGTTAGCGGTGGCTTCCCTCCTTTTCATATTCCAGATATCCCACTTAATTTTCAAACACTAGAAATTATTGCTCCATACGCTTTTGTAATGGCAGGCGTTGGTTTAACAGAAGGTCTATTGACTTTAAATTTAGTGGATGAGATGACGGCCACTCGTGGCAACAGTAACAGAGAGTGTTTAGCACAGGGAACCGCGAATATTTTAAATGGATTTTTTACCGGAATGGGTGGCTGCCCTATGATTGCTCAAACGCTGGTTAACCTTTCAGCTGGGGCAAGGGCAAGGCTCTCTGGCATTGTAGCTTCGCTCACTATTTTAGCGATCATTTTATTTGGTGCACCGGTAATTGGATTAGTCCCGATGGCTGCACTTACCGGCGTAATGGTTATGGTTGCCGTTGGCACTTTTGAGTGGATTAGTTTTAGGATTGTTAATAAAATGCCTAAACAGGATGTATTTGTAGGGATTTTAGTGGCTGTGATTACTGTTTGGTTACATAATTTGGCTTTAGCCGTGTTGATTGGCGTTATTATATCTGCGTTGGTTTTTGCTTGGGAAAGTGCTAAACGCATCAGAGCTCGTAAATATCTTGATGACGATGGGGTAAAGCATTACGAAATTTATGGTCCTTTATTTTTCGCATCGGTAGCTAATTTTACTGATAAATTTGACCCGATCAACGACCCTAATGAGGTAATTATCGATTTTAAGGAAAGCAAAGTTGTGGACATGTCGGGCATTGACGGACTCAACAAACTCACAGAACGATACAGAGGTGTTGGAAAGAAACTTCACTTGCGCCATTTGAGTGCAGATTGTTTGAAGTTATTGAAAAATGCGGATGATGTGATTGATGTAAATATTATTGAAGATCCGAGTTATAGGGTAATGAGTTGATCAAGTTAATTAGTAATTAGTTTACTTGAAAGTAGTTCATTTCGCCTGAGTGCTCGGTTTATCACAGAAAATCTTGCGTTATCAAATATTCATCCTCAATGTAATAAGTGAACTACTGGAGATGAGCTCGCCATTGGGCGGAGCTAACGCAGAGTCCCGAAAAGGAGACTCTCAATGCTATTGAGTTAAGGCGATCGTTGAACGAACTGCGGGCATCTCTTGGAAAAACATTTCACATATAGGCATCAAAAGCTATATGCAGACCTTGCTTGTGAGATGTTTCGTATCCTACCATTGACGTTATTTGTAATAAATTGAATTTCAGTTCCTTACAAAACGTCATTTTATATTGATTTATATGAAATATATTGTACCTCAACATGACGTATTGGAGGAGAAATGTCTTACCTTAATAGCATTGAGGAGGCTCTGCTTGGACAGAATTACGATCTCCTTAACACCTAATTAGCACATCCGCCAACGCCTAAATTCAGAATTAATTCAGATTTGAGACCCATCTTTAGAAATGAAATTTTCTTCTGGCATAAACTCCAAGAGTCCCATTAAAAATCTTATCTCCAAACGTTTCGGTTCAGTATTCCTACTATACCTAATTATCATCTTTATTGCATTTGTAACCAGATTAGCACTCCTATTAAAATCGGCTGGCGGGTTTGATTGGAGCATTCTTAACATCGTTGGGGTTTTTACAATCGGGCTTTTTTACGACACCATTATGGCGTCGTATTTTTGTATTCCACTTGTTTTATACATTTGGTTGATGCCCAGTAAATGGTTCATAAAAAGTGGACATCGATTCTTCCTGTACGCTTTCTTTATTCCGGTCATATTTGCATTGCTTTTTAATATCATATCCGAATGGTTTTTTTGGGATGAATTTTCTACCCGCTATAATTTCATAGCAGTGGATTATTTGGTTTACACCACAGAAGTCATCGGAAACATCTGGGAATCTTACCCAGTTATCAAAATAATTATTGCAATTATCGTAATCACGTTAGGCATATTTTACCTTCTCAAAAGAACTATCGCCTCCTCTTTGAAAAGCGACATGAGGTTCGGAAAACGTACAATTGTTGCTTTAACTTTGCTTGCAATTCCTATCCTTTCTTGGTTTTTTATCACTGCTAAAGGGAAAGAGTTCAGCGAGAATCAATATGCGGTTGAATTGGCGGGAGATGGAATATACGAGTTCGGCGCTGCTTTTTGGAACAACGAGCTGGACTACGATAAATTTTACGCGACAATAGATCAGAAAAAAGCATTCAACATTGTGAACCGATTGTTGGGTAAAAATGATTCTACCACTGTTCCTAATGACAAAGAGTTTATTAGAAATATTAAGGAGGGAGCTGGTGCAAAACCTTACAACATCGTATTAATTAGTGTGGAAAGTTTGAGCGCAAGCTATTTAAGCAGTTTCGGACACGAGGAAAACATCACTCCGAACCTTGATAGTTTAGCAAAACAAGGGATACTGTTTTCCAATTTATATGCCTCCGGCACTAGAACGGTTAGGGGATTAGAAGCGTTATCTCTTTCTATCCCTCCAACTCCCGGTCAATCCATTGTTAAAAGACCAGATAACGGAAACCTGTTTAGCTTAGGTTTTTTGTTAAAAAG
>JBBSTQ010000173.1:0-6870 GCA_038235745.1 Sphingobacteriales bacterium | reverse complement strand
CAATTACAGCACTTTTCTTAATCACAATAATGCCCTCTTTAATGGTGTGGGTATCGCAATCAGAGTCTTCTAAATGTTGTCCCCCTTTTATGGTCACATTATTACCGATGTAACAGTTTTTATCAAGAATTGCAGTATCAATAACGCAGTTTTCTCCAATTCCGGTTAAGGGTCTGTGAGCCGTAGCTACCCCATTTAATTCTTCAATGGTTTGGTAATAATCGCTTCCCATAATATAGCAGTTGCTCACTTTTGTTCCTTTACCAATTCTGCTTCTGATACCAATTACAGATCGTTTAATTTCGTCGGCATTTATAATACAGCCATCTGCGATAATTACGCTTTCTAAACGAGTGCCACCAATTTTACTTGGCGGTAACATTCTTGCCCTAGAATATATTGATTGCTTAGAAAACAAATTGAACTCTGGCACATCATCGGTTAAACCCAAATTGGCTTCAAAAAACGAATCGATGTTACCAATATCAGTCCAATACCCTTCGTATTGGTAACTGATTATTTTGTTAACTCCAACGGCATCAGGAATAATCTGCTTTCCAAAATCATGGCGGAGATTGTCTTCTAACATGTTAATTAAAACATCTTTATTAAAAAGATAAATCCCCATCGAAGCCAAATAATTACGACCTAAAGCCTCCATTTCTGGACCTACTTCAGATTCCCAGCCTATGATCTTCTCAGAGTTTGGTTTTTCTGTGAAGGAGGTAATGGATAAATCGGCATCAGCCTTTAAAATACCAAAGCTAGTGCCGTCTTTTGCGTTAACTGGGATAGTTGCGATTGTGATTTCTGCGCCTTTATCGATATGGTTTTTAATCATATCGCTAAAATCCATTTGGTAAAGTTGATCACCGGATAAGATTAGCACATATTCAAATTCATGCTGTTTTAAGTGGTGCAAGCTTTGGCGTACCGCATCAGCGGTTCCTTGGTACCAACCCTCGTTGCCAGGAGTTTGCTCTGCTGCTAAAATATCAACAAACGCATTGGTAAAAAAACTAAAGTTGTACGTATTCTTGATGTGTTTATTTAATGAGGCAGAGTTAAACTGTGTAAGTACAAACATTCGCCTTAAACCAGAATTGATACAGTTTGAAATTGGAATATCAACTAACCTATATTTTCCTGCAATTGGAACTGCCGGTTTAGAGCGGGTTGCGGTTAAAGGCGATAATCTTGAGCCTTGGCCGCCACCAAGGATAATGGAAATAACTTTAGATTCTAACAACATATTTTTTAATTTAAGCGTTTATATAATTCTAGGTATTCTTCGGCAGATTTGTTCCACGAAAAATCTAATTCCATCATTTTTTTACGAATCTGATTGAGATTTTTGGTGTCTTGGTATAATTGCATGGCTCGGTCAATAGCGTGAACCATTTCCATTATGTCTAAGTTATCAAATCTGATACCATAACCGTTAGTTGTGTTAATATCCACCACAGTATCTTTTAAGCCACCCGTTGACCTAACGATTGGCACCGTACCGTATCGTAACGAATAAAGTTGGTTTAAACCACAAGGCTCAACTCTGGAAGGCATCAAAATAAAATCGGCGCTGGCATATATTTGGTGCGAAAGTTTTTCGTCATACCCAATGTAGCAATTATAGTTCCGCAAATAAGTGTTCAGCTCAGCTAAGTCGGCTTCAATGTCTTTTTCGCCGGAACCCAATAATAAAAAATTGATTTCGCATTGGTGGCGTAAAAAAACCTCCTTAAGTAGCTCCACCAGTTTATCCGCACCTTTTTCGTTGACCAATCTTCCTATAAAAGTAAATAGTGGTTTAGTTGGGTCTAAGTTGAACGTCTTGCAAATTTCCTGCTTGTTTTGTTCTTTGCCATCCTTAACAGTAGAACGCTGGTAGTTGAAGCTAAGCATCGGGTCAGTTTTCGGGTTCCAAACATCTACATCAATACCGTTTAATATGCCAACTCCTTTTTGTGGCTCAAGCTCGAATAAGAATTCTAAACCGTTGGCACTGTACTTTAGTTCGTCCAAATAACTTGGGGAAACGGTGGTATAAGCCCAACAGCATTTAATTGCAGAAGCTAAAGCGTTTATACAGTCGCCCCATTCTAACATTCCGCCCGCGGATGCGTCAATTTCTGGAAGGTAATAAAGTTTTTCCCAGCCTATCCAACCTTGATATTGTCCGTTGTGAATGGTAAATACAGATGGAATTGCCTTTAAGCTTTTATATTTGTTGGAGTGTTTAAGCAGAAAAGGAACCAAGCCAGTATGGTGATCATGGCAATGGAAAACGTCTATCGGTTTTTCTGTAGCGACAATCCAATCTAAAACCGCAAGCTGAAAAGCGACAAACTGCTCGGTTTCATCTGGGTACGAATAAATCTCTGGTCGATCCAATAAATCTGGAATTTTTATAAGATATAACTTAAAACCTAGGGTGTTGTCTTTTTCTTTTAAAACCTCGAAATCGAAAGTACGGTATCCTAGTTTTGATGTGGATTTATAAACACATTCTAAAGTATGAGTTTGAGTAAACTTTCGGTCGTAATAGGGCATGGCCACCATTGCCGTCACTCCTAAATTTGTTTGATATTTTGGCAAAGCACCCACCACATCGCCTAAACCGCCGGCCTTAGCAACGGGGTAGCATTCTGCACTTAAATGTAAAATGTTCATGTTTAATTTTGTGTCCTTTAAATTAGTATTTCTTTTTCAAAATTCAAGGCTGGCAAGAAATAAAGTTTTTTGGGAGTGAAAATTATAAACTTTGTAAGGAAAAGAGCGGTTTGATGAAATCTTGTTAAGAAAAAGGGAAGTTCGGTTTTATCTTTTTGTTTGCGCATGATATGTGGTATCCGATGCTCATGGTATTCGCAGGTATTTTTTTTAATGAATTTATTAAAAAAACGAATTTTGCCTAAAGTGATTGGTTAGATATTATAGTTTTCAGGGGGCTTCTTGTTGGATATTATGTGGAATTACGGGTGTATATTTTTCTGATAATAGGCTGTTTTTTTATCTCCAAACTGTTCCAGACTTTCGTTGCAGTAGCAGATTTTAAATTTTTGCTTGCTGTGGGGGAGAAAATTTTATATTATTTCTATCGCTTTATATTAACGTTCTCCTTTCTCATATCCTTCATAGTAATAGGATTGCTCAATACCTTTGAAAATAATTTCTCGGTTCTCTATATCATCAGTGAGGTTTGCTGAAAGCAAAGTTCTCAATTCCAAATCATTGATTGGGCTTCTTTCCATGGCTTGTAGGTAAAGTGTTTTATCTACAAATTGCCAATTGACCAATTTGAATAATCTCTTTTTTAGAATTAAATCTAGCCAAATTCGCATGGTTCTACCATTGCCTTCCATAAAAGGATGTGCGATATTCATTTCTACATATTTGACAATAATTTCCTCAAAGGTGCTTTCGGGCATTTCTTCAATTTTGGCCAATATCTCGTTTAGGTATAGTGCAGTTGCAAACCTGAAAACACCTTTGGCAATGTTTTTTGTGCGGATTTTGCCGGCGAAATCGTATAAGTTGTCGAACAAGTAAATGTGTGTTTGTTGCAAGCCTTTTGATGTGCCAATTTCAATATTCTTGATATCTCCTGTTTCAAACAAGCGATAGGCGTTTTGTAAACTTTGTTTATCTATGTTTTTCATTGCGATTCAGGTTCTGGATGTTTGGACGCCATTGCTTTCAGTTGGTTCTTCAGTTTTTAAAATGAGACGTCTTTTCACTTTCGTTGTATAAGCCAAATTTAACAAAAACCTCTACATGAAAGATTGCCTATTATCAGATCAAAATATAATAATATTTTTTATTTTCGTCATTTTATTTGCATATATGATAATTATTGTGGATTATTACGAAAACAAATCTTCGAGTTATGTTAAACTGGGACGACAAAGCAAAACGTCTATTAAAGTCAGAGTTGGTTAAGCGTGGGTTGTCAAACACAGACCTAATGGTATTGCTTAACGAAATAGGTGTTGAGGAAACCAAAGCAGGTATCGATAGTAAAATTAGTCGTGGTAGTTTTAGCGCCACTTTTTTGTTACAGTGCCTTACCGTTATCCGGTGTTATAAAATTGAAATTGAAAATTACGAAAATCAATTGTCAATGGTTGCAGAACCAAATGAACTTTATAATAAAAGCACAAAATGAAGAACGACACTGTAAAATTTATCGACCTTTTCGCAGGTCTTGGAGGTATCCGATTAGGTTTTGAGAAAGCATTTAAGGATTCAGGAATGGAAACTGAATGCGTTATGACTTCGGAAATTAAACCTTATGCAGTAAAAACCCTTAAGCATAACTTTGGTCAAGATTTTTTGGCCGGTAATATTTTTGATATCCGTAATGAGTTTATCCCAGAGTTTGATTTTCTATTAGGTGGTTTTCCTTGTCAGCCTTTTAGTGCGGGCGGAAAGAGGCAAGGCTTCTTAGACACCAGAGGGACACTCTTTTTTGAAATTGAGCGAATTTTAAAAGACAAAAAACCTTATGGTTTCATTCTTGAGAATGTTGAGGGCTTGGTAAAGCATGATTTAGAAAATAAGAACGATCAAATAGGCAGGACGCTAAAAACAATACTTTATACACTCGAAAACGAACTCGGTTATAAAACTAGTTGGAAGGTATTTGACAGTTTAGAATTTGGTTTAGCACAATCGCGGAAACGTATATTTATAGTTGGTACAAAAGATGAACAGATTGACTTAAGTGGAAACGAACCTCGTTTTAAATCATTAGAAAGTGTTTTAGAAAAAGGATTGCCAACTCTTAAATCACAGTTTATTGATAAACTTTTAGCTCATTTTCCTTTTGAGGACTTATACGGAAAATCGATAAAGGACAAGCGTGGCGGCAATAATAACATTCACAGTTGGGATATTGAGATCAAAGGAAGCGTATCGAAACAACAAGCCGAAATTCTAAATCAGCTATTCAAACAGAGACGTAAAAAACAGTGGGCGGAAGAAATTGGGATTGATTGGATGGACGGAATGGCTTTGACTTTACAGCAAATAAATACTTTTATTGATCTACCTGAAGAGAAATTGAAACTCTTGTTAGAAGATCTTACTCAAAAAGGATATTTAAAATTTGAACACCCTAAAAAGTTAGTAAAAATTCAAACAGAAAATGGAATTTCAACATTTCGCGAATGTGACGAAACGAAGCCAAAAGGTTACAATATTGTAACAGGAAAGCTGAGTTTTGAAATAAACAAAGTGCTTGACCCCAAAGACATTGCACCAACTTTAGTGGCAACTGATGTTTCTAGGTTGGCTGTTCCGGACGGAAAGGGCTTGCGCAGATTAACTATTCGCGAAGGTTTGCGGTTATTCGGTTATCCTGAATGGTATGAAATCCCAACCAAAGAATACGATGCTTTTGATTTGTTGGGAAACACAGTTGCTGTTCCAGTTGTTGAATTTGTGGCCAGTAAATTAGCTGAAGTTTACGCTAGCGAACTTGTAGTTTAATGCCCGTATGTTCTTCATAGTTTTTTAAAACATTTTGTAACCAATGCCCATTAGTATGGCGGGTTTGTGGATATTGATATCGAGTTTCGTTAAGTGCAGAAAGAAATTTTTCTTTTGAATCAAAGGGTTTAAAAGTGCTTCGCTCGGAATACCAAGTCGAAGGGCGGATGTTATAAATAACACTTTTCTTTTCCTGAACTTTTAATGGATAAGTGCCACTTGGACAGGCTAGCTCCCAAATTTTTTTAAACCAAACATTTTTGATTGTAATTTCACTACCGTTCATTTGATAAGCGAATATTAAGTAGTCTGAATCTATTCTATAAGCTGATGTCAATAACGAATTGCAGTAGGAATCAAAATTTGCTAAGTCAAAACCTGGACCTCTGTCCCAGTCGAAAGTTTTTACTTCAAGTAAGTCTAGTTTTTTGTTGTGTTTGTCTAAATTGAAATCGGGAAAAACTTGCGAATTTGTGTTTTCTTCAAACTCAATTTTTTCTGCCATCATCCAAGCTTTCAACCATTCTTGTAATAGGTTTCCAACGGTGTCTTTGGTTTCAATAGAAATTGTTAGGTCTTTTAGAGAAAAATTGATGACTCCTTTTTCTCCTATGATTTTGTATTCATTTACCAACTTATTGAATAGCTCCAGACCCGATAATTTCATTTTTAGCAACTTAAATTTTGTGCAAAGTAATAATTTTTACTTATTTGCGGATAAAAAATTTCGATGACTGAGTTGTCTCGAACTACTTTCAACTGTCGACGTTTTGTCGACAGTTATAAATCTACAATTTGCCGTCTTCCCTTTATTTTTCAACCGTACGAGTTTTTCGGATGGTTCACTTTAGGAATTCGATATCCCCCTAATGCGCCTCCAACCAATTGAAACCTTCCCCAACTTCCACCACCAAAGGCACTTTAGTTTTAATTGCATTCTCCATCCTGCTTTTAATAATCTCCTTCATTTGTTCCTTCTCCGACAACAACACATCAAAAACCAATTCATCATGCACTTGCATGGTCATTTTTGACTGTAGTTTTTGGTCAATGATGTCTGTATGAATTTGGATCATCGCAATTTTAATCATATCCGCTGCAGATCCTTGGATTGGGGCATTAATCGCATTTCGTTCTGCAAAACCACGGACGGTTTGGTTTGCCGAGTTGATGTCTCGCAAATACCTTCTTCGGCCCATAATGGTTTCTACATAACCGTTTTCACGGGCGAAGTTCATGGTATCGGCCATGTACTTTTTAATGCCGGCGTATTGCTCAAAATAGTTTTCAATAATTTCTGCAGCTTCTTTTCTTGGAATGCCCAAAGTTTGTGAAAGCCCAAAAGCGGACTGACCGTAAATAATCCCGAAGTTTACTGCT
>JBBSTQ010000172.1:0-6881 GCA_038235745.1 Sphingobacteriales bacterium | reverse complement strand
AGTTTAAAGTTTGAAATATCCTTTTTAGACTTTGCAACAATTGCTTGCTGACCAGTAATGGTAGTTAGTTCTAAAATTGCAGCTTCTACAATCTTTTTATCAGTTACACCTGCGCCAACACCTTGGTTGATCGCAATTTTTTGCAACTTAGGTACTTGCATAACGCTTTTGTATTGGAATTTCTCCTTTAAAGCGCTAACAATTTCCTCTTTGTATTTATTTTTTAATCTTGGTGCGTAAGCCATTACTTAATTTCCTCCCCAGATTTTTTAGCTATTCTAATTAATTTCCCTTCTTCATTTCTCTTTCTGCTGATGCGTGTTGCGTTTCCAGATTTTGGATCAATCAAACTTACATTAGAAATATGAATTGGGGCTTCCATTTTAACAATGCCACCATTAGGGTTAGCTGCGTTTGGTTTAGTGTGTTTAGAAACCATATTGGTTGCTTCCACTAAAACACGGTCAGTCTTAGTAATTACTTCTAATACTTTACCTTGCTGTCCTTTTGAGTCACCTGCTATTACTTTAACTACATCACCTTTACGGATATTTAGTTTTACGTTTTTTTTCTTCTTTTCCATATTACAAAACTTCCGGTGCTAATGATACAATTTTCATGAATTGTTTTTCACGCAACTCTCTTGCAACAGGGCCGAAGATACGGGTTCCTCTTGGCTCGTCTTGTGCATTTAACAAAACCGCTGCATTGTCGTCAAAACGGATATAAGAACCGTCTTTTCTTCTGATTTCTTTTTTAGTTCTTACAACTACGGCTTTAGTTACGGTACCTTTCTTTATGTTTCCAGATGGAATTGCACTTTTTACAGTTACAACCACCTTGTCACCTATAGAAGCGTATCTTTTACCGGTACCGCCTAAAACTCTAATTACTAAAACTTGTTTAGCACCTGAATTGTCGGCTACGTTTAATCGTGATTCCTGTTGTACCATCTTATTTAGCCCTTTCTAAAATTTCCACTAATCTCCAGTTCTTGTTCTTACTCAGCGGACGTGTCTCCATGATCAGGACGGTATCACCGATACCGCAATCATTCTTCTCGTCATGAGCCATAAATTTGGTAGTCGTTTTTACGAACTTACCATAAATTGGGTGTTTCACTTTACGCTCAACTGCCACAGTAATAGATTTCTCCATTTTGTTGCTTGTTACCAACCCAGTTCTTGTTTTTCTTAATTTTCTTTCCATTTCGACTTTAAAAATTATGAATTACTTTCAGAAACTGCCTTAGCCGCCTTGCGCTGAGTTAATTCGGTATTGAAACGAGCGATATCTTTTCTCGCTTTGTTAATTCTTGTAGGATTTTCTATAGCAGAAACTGCATGAGCGAACTTTAACTTGGTCAAAGTTGCTTTCTCCTCTTGAATCCTGGTAACGATTTCTTCGTGTGACAGGTCTTTGATTTCTGAGTATTTCATTTTTGTTGTTAGTTAATAGTTAAAGTTGTCTTTGTTAGGTAACGGCCAACAAAAAAAACTAAAAACCGATATTTATGCTTCTACGTAATCTCTACGTACTACAAACTTTGTTTGAACTGGTAATTTTTGTGCTGCTAAACGCATTGCTTCTTTAGCAACTTCAAATGGCACACCTTCTGCTTCGAAAAGGATTCTTCCTGGTCTTACAACCGCAACCCAATATTCTGGAGCTCCCTTACCCTTACCCATACGAACCTCTGCAGGCTTTTTGGTAACTGGCTTGTCTGGGAAGATACGAATCCATACTTGACCTTCACGTTTCATAAAACGTGTTACGGCAATACGAGCTGCTTCTATCTGGCGGCTGGTAATCCAGCTTTCTTCTAATGATTTTATTCCGAATGAACCGAAAGACAACTCAGCACCACGGGTCGCTAAACCCTTCATTCTGCCTTTTTGCATCTTTCTGAACTTCGTTCTTTTTGGCTGTAACATTACTTTGTCTTTTAATCGTTAAACGATAGTTTCTTAATAATTATCTCTTTCCTCTTCCGGCACCTGCACCAGCTCCACCACGGTTGTTTCCACCACCACGGTTTCCAGGTTTTCTGTCTCCGCCACCACGGTTATCGCGTGAACCGAAACCACCACCTTCTGGTTTACCACCTTTTCCAGTGTTAGCTCCTATGTTAGGAGAAAGATCTCTCTTACCATAAACTTCGCCTTTACAAATCCAAACCTTAACACCTATTTTACCATAAGTAGTTAACGCTTCGCTTAAAGCATAGTCTATATCAGCTCTTAATGTATGCAACGGAGTTCTTCCATCTTTATACTGCTCGCTACGAGCCATCTCTGCACCACCTAATCTTCCTGAACACATGATTTTGATTCCTTCGGCACCCATTCTCATGGTTGCGGCGATTGAAGTTTTCATTGCTCTACGGAAAGAAATTCTTGCCTCTAATTGCTTAGCAACACCATCTGCAACTAATTGTGCATCAAGTTCTGGGCGTTTGATTTCAAAAATGTTGATCTGTACATCCTTCTTAGTCAATTTCTTTAACTCTTCTTTGATTTTGTCAACTTCTGAACCACCTTTACCGATTACAATACCCGGACGGGCCGTGTGTATAGTTACCGTGATGCGTTTTAAAGTTCTTTCGATAACAACTTTAGAAACTCCACCTTTTGCTATACGAGCAGATAGATATTTACGAATTTTTTCGTCCTCTACTAATTTATCAGCGTATTTGTTACCGCCATACCAGTTAGAATCCCATCCTCTGATGATTCCTAACCTTAGTCCTATTGGATTAGCTTTTTGTCCCATTTCTGCTTAGTTAGTTTGAGGTTCAACAATGTTCTTACTATCAACAACCAACGTTACATGGTTAGAACGCTTACGTATTCTATATCCACGACCCTGAGGTGCTGGTCTTAAACGCTTCAACTGACGACCAGAATCTACCATGATTGTTTTCACAAATAGTTTAGCGTCTTCAGGGCGTTGACCCTCATTTTTTGATTCCCAATTTTTGATGGCAGATAACAACAGTTTTTCAACTCTTATTGCTGCTTCTTTATTGGTATATTTTAATATGTAAAGTGCCTTTTCTACACCTTCGCCTCTGATCAAGTCAACTACCAGTCTCATTTTACGAGGTGAAGTGGGGCAATTATTTAATTTTGCTACTGCTTCCATTGCTTATTATCTTTTCTTATCAGCGTGTCCTCTAAATGTTCTGGTTGGAGCAAATTCTCCTAGTTTATGACCAACCATGTTTTCAGTCACATAAACAGGAATAAACTTATTTCCGTTGTGTACTGCGAAAGTGTGACCTACGAAATCCGGAGATATCATTGATCTTCTTGACCATGTTTTAATTACGGTCTTTTTACCTGCATCATTCATTGTAGAGACTTTCTTCTCTACATTATGATCTATATACGGTCCTTTTTTAATCGAACGAGCCATTATTTCTTCCTCCTAGCTATGATTAAACGATTTGAGTATTTCTTTTTGTCGCGGGTTTTAAATCCTTTGGATAATAAACCGTTTCTTGAGCGTGGGTGACCACCTGATGATCTACCCTCACCACCACCCATTGGGTGATCAACTGGGTTCATCGCAACACCTCTTACTCTTGGACGACGACCTAACCAGCGTTTTCTACCAGCTTTACCTAAAACCTCATTTGAATGAGATGAGTTAGATACCGAGCCGATTGTTGCTGTACAAGTCACCAAAATCATACGGGTTTCACTAGAAGGCATTTTAATGGTCGCATATTTACCGTCTCTTGCTGCTAACTGAGCATAAGATCCAGCACTTCTTGCTATCTGTCCACCTCTTCCTGGCTTCAATTCGATGTTATGGATAATAGAACCCAAAGGAATTTTAGCTAAAGGGATGGCATTACCCAACTCAGGCACAACATCGTCACCGGCAATTACTTTTGCTCCAACTTGTAGTCCTTCTGGGCAAATGATGTATCTTTTTTCACCATCAGCATAATGTAACAGCGCAATGTGGGCTGTACGATTTGGATCGTACTCTACTGTTGCAACTGTTGCGGGGATATCTTTTTTATCGCGTTTAAAATCTATCAATCGGTACAATTGCTTGTGTCCCCCTCCGAGATAACGCATAGTCATTTTACCAGTATTGTTACGACCACCGGATCTCTTTTGTTTTACAACAAGTGACTTCTCAGGCACATTGGTTGTAATTTCAGAGTAATCGTTTCCAATTCTGAAACGAGTTCCGGGAGTTACTGGTTTAAATTTTCTTAAGCCCATAATTCAATTAAATATTGCTATAAAAGTCAATAGTTTCACCTTCTTTTAAAGTAATGATTGCTTTTTTGATTTTAGCAACCCTACCTGATACCATGCCAGCTTTAGTTGAACGGGTTTTCATTTTACCCACAACAACCATTGTGTTTACTGACGTTACATTTACACCATACATGGTTTCAATGGCAGATGTGATCTGCAACTTGTTAGCTCTGTGATCGCACTGAAAAGTATAACGGTTCAGTTTTTCGGTCAACATGTTAGCTTTTTCTGTTAATACAGGTTTTTTTAAGATTTCCATATTACTTGGCAAATGCCTCCTCCACTGTTTTTACCGAACCGGTAGTAAATACTAATTTTCCTGCGTTTAATACGTCATACGTATTTAACTGATCAGCAGTGATAACCTTAGTTTTTTGTATGTTTCTACTTGCTAAGTAAACGTTCTTGTTGTTTTCTGGAAGAACCAATAAAGTTCTTTCTCCAACAAAATTCAACGCATTTAGTAAGCTTACAAAATTCTTAGTTTGTGGGGTATCGAAGTTGAAATCTTCTAATACAATAACACTGTTATCTTTAGCTTTGTATGCTAAAGCTGATTTACGAGCAACTTCTTTAAGTTTTTTGTTCAACTTAAAGCTATAGTCACGTGGCTGTGGACCAAAAATTCTACCACCACCATTAAACAACGGCGATTTGATACTTCCTGCTCTTGCACCACCAGTTCCTTTTTGTTTGTACAATTTACGTGTAGAACCCGCAATCTCGTTACGTTGTTTCGATTTGTGCGTTCCTTGGCGTTGATTTGCTAGGTACTGCTTTACATCTAAATAAATAGCGTGATCGTTTGGCTCAAAACCGAAGATTTCCTCAGAAAGCTGCACCTTGGCACCTGTTTCTTTACCTGAGACGTTTAATACTTTAACTTCCATCTTACTTCTCGATTAATACGTACGAACCCTTAGCTCCTGGAATTGATCCGCTCACTACTAATAAATTTTGCTCTGCAAATACTTTTACAACTTGAAGATTCTGGATTTTCACTCTATCGCCACCCATTCTACCGGCCATTCTCATTCCCTTGAATACTCTCGCTGGGTATGATGCTGCACCTAATGAACCTGGAGCTCTTAAACGGTTATGCTGACCGTGAGTTTGCATACCCACACCGCTAAATCCGTGGCGTTTCACAACACCCTGAAATCCTTTACCTTTAGAAGTACCCACTACATCAACGTAGTCTCCTTCTAAAAAAAGCTTAACATCTACAACCTCACCCAAAGTTTTCTCTTCAGTAAAGTACTTGAATTCCACAACTTTACGTTTGGGAGTTGTTCCAGCCTTTGCAAAATGACCTTTTAGGGGAGCAGAAGTGTTCTTCTCTTTTTTCTCATCGTAAGCTAACTGCACCGCAGAATAGCCATCAACCTCGATGGTTCTCACTTGTGTTACAACACAAGGGCCAGCTTCTATCACAGTACATGGTATGTTTTTACCGTCTGCGTCGAATATGCTGGTCATTCCTACTTTTTTTCCAATTATTCCTGACATTTCTTAATTTAATTAACACCCATCGAAGCAGTAGGGCTTCGTTCAAGGTGGACATAATATCCCCAAAAGGGAGGGCAAAGATATGAAAGTCTTATTAATAATCAAACACTTAGAAAGAAATTTTCAAATATTTTATTAACATCCAATAAGTTAGATAGAAATGGCGGTTTTGAGGAGGGAATATGGTTTTGATTATGGTTTTGAGTTTGTACAGAGTATAAAACAGACAAAGTGATTATGGTTGTCTGCTTGAATTATAAGTCATCCAATAAATTGATAATCTGAACTCGCAATTCTGGAAGCTTATTTTAAACAATATCCCACACTAATTGATTATTGATTCCAAAGTATTCATGAATAATAAAATTTCGGAAATCCTTAAGAATTCTCCATTCAATTAATGAGTGTAGCTTCTTAAAGTCTTCAGTAACTCTAGAAGAGGCTTCTCCAATAATCTCAAAATTTCTTTCAACTGCATCTTTAGTTTTTGAGTCACTCTCATAGTCGGAATAGCCCATACCTTTTGTATAAGTAATGATTTTATCAATAGACTCCAGAATATCTGAAAGCAACAGTTGATTATCCCTTTCAGACATGGATAAGATGTTTCTCGACAAAAGGAAGATATTGCGGTTTTATACCCCGGCGAGAAACCATATCAATTTTGTGGTTAAAGAGATCTTCAAACTCATGAGCCAATCTTATATAATCGTAACCGCCAATTTTTTGACTGAAATCAACCAAGATGTCGATATCGCTTTGCTCATCAAAATCGCCTCTGGCAAAAGAACCAAAAATCCCAAGTTCACAAATTGAGTATTTTTGCACCAGTTTTGGTTTATTCGCTTTTAAAGTTTCAATAATTTCTTTTGTGCTGTACATGGTAACTGTCTCTAAAAGCAAATATAATAAATTAAACAGCTATTTTCGATGAGCAAAGAAAGCGCAACAGACGAGAGTCATTTATCCCACAAAGAAACTTAACAGACTAGGAAAAATCCCAAATAACAATGTTAAAAAAGTAAGTACAATGGTAAAGCCAACCAGTGCTTTATAATTTTCAATCAAAGGCAATTCCACTTCCGACTTTTT
>JBBSTQ010000171.1:0-6936 GCA_038235745.1 Sphingobacteriales bacterium | reverse complement strand
TTCGTCTATAAAAAGATAATATTTCAAGGGTTGCCGTTTTTAAATTTATTTATTGGTTATTACCTACCTGATTAATAACTTTCGTTGGAAGCTAAACCCAGATTAATGATAAATTAAATTTTCAAACACAAATGTAAAATAATTTTATAAACATTTCGCTTTTATTATAGTAATACTCTATATTCGTAAAAAAGGTTAAATAATTTAATATAGAGTCATGCTATAAGTTGTGATTTGCTTTCGTTTTTATTTAGCGACTCTTTTTTTTGTAACTTACAATTAAAATATGAAAAAGATTTTAGGATTAGATTTAGGTACCAACAGTATCGGTTGGGCTTTAATCTCACAAGATTTTGACAATAAACAAGGCGAAATTCTCGGGATGGGCTCTAGAATTATTCCAATGAGTCAAGATATCAAAGATGAATTTGGCAAAGGAAACTCTATTTCGCAAACAGCCGATAGAACCAACTTCAGATCAATCAGAAGATTACGAGAAAGACACTTATTAAGACGAGAACGTTTACACAGGGTATTAAATGTTTTAGGCTTTTTACCAAAACACTACAGCGATCAAATAGATTTTGAAAAACGATTTGGTCAATTCCTCCCCGAACGAGAACCTAAAATTGTTTATGATAACAAGGAGTTCATTTTCAAAACATCTTTTGAGAAAATGTTAGAGGATTTCAAATCCAATCAAGCTTCATTGGTTTCAGGTGGAAAACTGATTCCGTACGATTGGTCTATTTATTATCTCAGAAAAAAGGCTTTAACCGAGCGGATCGAGAAAGAAGAATTAGCTTGGATAATTTTAAACTTTAACCAAAAGCGAGGATATTATCAATTACGTGGCGAAGAGGAAGAAGAAAATCCAAACAAGCTTGTAGAGTTTCATTCCCTAAAAGTTATAGATGTTATCCCGGATGAGGTACAAAATGGGAAAGAGGACATTTGGTATTCGCTATTATTAGAAAATGGCTGGGTGTATAGACGCTCAAGTAAAACTCCGTTATTTGATTGGAAAGACAAAGTGAGGGACTTTATCGTTACCACCGACCTGAACGATGACGGAACAGTCAAAACCGACAAAGAAGGGAACGAAAAAAGGAGCTTCAGGGCTCCCAGCGAAACCGACTGGACTTTGCTGAAAAAGAAAACCGAACAGGAAATTGAACAGTCGAATAAAACTGTGGGTACTTTTATTTACGACACTCTACTTCAAAATCCCAAACAAAAAATAAAAGGGGATCTAGTACGCACAATTGAACGGAAATTTTACAAACAAGAATTGAGGGCAATTTTGGAAACACAAAAAGGTTTCCATAGCGAACTGCGAGATGAAAATCTGTATAATGAATGCGTAAGAGAATTATATCGGAACAACGAATCTCATCAACACACTTTAAGAGCAAAGAGTTTCACTCATTTATTTATTGAGGATATTATTTTTTACCAACGTCCTCTTCGCAGTCAAAAGTCCTCAATTGGAAACTGCACTCTGGAATCACGCAGTTATCAAGATGAAAACGGTGTTAAGCAGATTTCCTATTTAAAAGCTATTCCAAAATCGCATCCTCTTTACCAAGAGTTCCGACTATGGCAATGGATATATAATCTCAACATTTATAGAACAGACGACGACACTAACATTACGGCCCAGTATCTAAATAGTATTGAAGATTATGAAGAACTATTCGATTTTTTAAATAACAGAAAGGAAATTGAACAAAAACCGTTAATTAAACACTTTTTAGAAAAACAGGGTATTAAAGGCAAATCGCTTACGGTTGAAGCAGAGAAATACAGATGGAATTTTGTAAAGGATAAAAAGTACCCATGTAATGAAACTGGAACCCAGATTAGAACTAGGTTAGCTAAAGTAGACAAAATTGATATTTCATTTTTAACACCAACAATAGAAAATAACTTGTGGCATATAATTTACTCGGTTACAGATAAATTAGACTACGAAAAAGCGTTAAAATCTTTCGCCGAAAAACATCAGCTTGACGTAAATTCGTTTATTGAAAATTTCAAAAAATTCCCTCCCTTTAAAAGTGAATACGGTTCGGTTTCGGAAAAAGCAATTAAAAAATTTTTACCGTTGATGAGGATTGGCAAATATTGGGATTGGGCGTTAATTGACGAAAAAACAAAACAAAGAATTGAAAAAATATTAAATGGAGAGTTTGATGATGAGATAAGAGACAAGGTTCGTGAGAAAGCAATTGACTTGACGCAGCCACATCATTTTCAAGGTTTGCAGTTGTGGCTGGCAAGCTACATAGTTTATGATCGCCATTCGGAAGCTGCGTTAGCTGGGAAATGGAATTCCGCTAAAGATTTAGAAGAGTATTTAACGGAGTTTAAACAACACTCATTGCGTAACCCTATTGTGGAACAAGTTGTAACAGAAACCCTCCGTGTAGTTAAAGACATTTGGATGAAATACGGCGGTGGAACGAAAGACTTTTTCGACGAAATCCATATTGAGTTAGGTAGGGATATGAAAAAGACAGCTGATGAGCGCAAGCAAATGACCGAACAAATCACGCTTAGCGAGAACACCAATTTACGTATAAAAGCAATGCTGGCAGAATTAGTTAATGATAAATCCGTTGAAAATGTACGCCCTTACTCGCCAATGCAACAAGAGGCATTAAAAATTTATGAGGATGCTATACTGAAATCTTCAATAGAAATCCCAGATGATATTGTTAAAATAAGCAAAACAGCACAACCGAGCACATCCGAGTTACAGCGTTACAAATTATGGCTCGAACAAAAATACAGCTCTCCCTACACCGGACAAATTATACCATTAAACAGGCTGTTTACGGCAGATTATGAAATAGAACACATCATTCCACAAAGCCGTTTTTTTGACGATAGCTTTAGCAATAAAGTTATTTGCGAATCGGCGGTTAATAAATTGAAGGACAAGCAACTTGGGTTAGAGTTTATAAAAAATCACTATGGAGAAACAGTATCAATTGGGTTTAATAAAAGCGTTCAGATACTAACGGAAGAACAGTATACGAAGTTCGTTAAAGAGCAATACGATAAAAATCGTGGAAAACGGAATAAATTAATGTTGGAAGAGATTCCGGAGAAGATGATTGAACGACAACTGAATGATACTAGGTATATAAGTAAATATATAAGTTCTGTTTTATCCAATATTGTGCGTTCAGAAAAAAACGATGATGGCGTGAACTCTAAAAACATCTTACCAGGCAATGGCAAAATTACAAATACGTTAAAACAAGATTGGGGGTTGAATGATGTATGGAACGAGTTGATTCTGCCTCGTTTTGAACGAATGAACTTGATTACTAATTCAAAGGATTTCACAAGCTGGAATGAAAATCATCAGAAGTCTTTACCTACAATACCTCTTGAGTTCTCCAAAGGATTTCAGAAAAAAAGAATTGACCATAGGCATCACGCTTTAGATGCGCTTATAATTGCTTGTGCAACCAGAGACCACATAAATTTATTAAATAATGAAACTGCTGTTAGAAAAGGAAAAAATAAAGAAGAAAAGCAGACTTTAAGATTCGATTTAAACAGAAAACTAAGGAAGTTTGAAAGAGTAATTTATACCGATTTTAAGACTGGCGAAAAAATTGAAAAAGATGTTCCGAAAGATTTCCTGAAACCATGGGCAAGCTTTACGACAGATGCGAGAAGTAGTTTAGAAAAAATCATCATTAGTTTCAAACAAAATCTTCGCGTTATTAATAAAACTACTAATCATTATGAAAAATGGGTAGATAAAGAGAGCGGCAATAAAATAAAAGAAAAAGTACCGCAGACAAAGGGAGATAGTTGGGCTGTCAGAAAGCAAATGCATAAAGACACCGTTTCCGGTCAAGTTAAACTAGACCGAGTTAAAATGTCTAAGGGCAAAATTTTAACGGCAACCAGAAAAAGTATCGATTCGTCTTTCAATTTCAAAACAATTGAATCAATAACAGATACAGGGATTCAAAAAATCTTAAAAAACTACCTTTTAAGTAAGGATGGGAATTCTGAATTGGCTTTTTCAGCTGAAGGCATTGAAGATATGAATAAAAACATAACGCGATATAATGACTCAAAACCTCATCAACCGATTTATAAAGTGCGTATTTTTGAATTGGGCAGCAAGTTTCCGTTAGGTCAAACCGGCAATAAAAAATCGAAATATGTAGAAGCAGCAAAAGGGACTAATCTCTTCTTTGCAATCTATCAAGGTGGACAAGGTAAGCGAAGTTATGAGACTATCCCTTTGAACATCGTAATTGAGAGGCAAAAACAAGGATTAAGCACCGTTCCGCTAGAAAACGACAAGGAAGAAAAATTATTATTCCACCTTTCGCCTAACGATTTGGTGTATGTTCCCAATGAAGACGAATTAGAAAGTATTTCTCTAATTGATTTTTCAAATCTTACAAAAAACCAAAAAGAAAGAATTTACAAAGTTGAAAAAACCTCTGGGGTGGAATGTTATTTTGTCCGTCACAATATTGCCTACTTGATAAAAAACTATGATGCTAAAACTAAAATAGGCGAACTTGAAAGTCAAAACAAGCTACAAACGACTATGACTGATGAAAGGATGAAAATTGCAGATTTTTGTATCAAACTAAATATAGACAGATTGGGAGACTTCGATAATAAACCCATTTAGGTTATTTTTATAAATTAAAGGAAACAAAAAATATTGATAAAACGTAACATTAACTATTAAGCGTTTTTTATAATTTTCGTTTAATTAAATCTTCATGTATGATTAAACGTACTTTATACATCAGCAACCCGGCATATCTCAATTTAAAAGACCAACAATTACAGCTGGACGTACCACATTTGAAAGCTATTGGCGATGAAGGCATCAAAAAGATTCCGATTGAAGATATTGGCGTAATTGTGTTGGATCATCAGCAAATAACCATTACGCATGGTTGCATGGCGGCTTTGTTGAGCAATAACGTGGCGTTAATCACTTGTGATAAAAGCCACATGCCAACGGGCTTGTTACTGCCTATGGATGGGCATCACACCCAAAGCGAACGTTTTAGATATCAAATAGACGCTTCGCAACCTTTAAAAAAGCAGTTGTGGCAACAGACTATCCAATATAAAATTTTGAACCAAGCGGCAGTGTTATTTGAGCGAGGAATACCCTGCGAGAATATGTTACATTGGGCAAAATCTGTAAAAAGTGGCGACCCAGACAATTACGAGGGCAGAGCGGCAGCCTATTATTGGAAGAATGTTTTCCCTAAGAAGATAGAGTTTTTTAGAGGCAGAGAAGGCGACCCACCTAACAACTTGCTAAATTATGGCTATGCTATTTTAAGAGCAATTGTAGCAAGAGCATTGGTATCATCTGGTTTGTTGCCAACTTTGGGCATCCACCATCGCAATAAATACAATGCTTATTGTTTGGCTGATGATATTATGGAGCCTTACCGGCCGTTTGTAGATCAGATTGTGTTGAAGATTATTGATAAGGGAGAGAATTTTCTGGAGCTGGGAAAATCGATTAAAGCCCAACTATTGGGCATTGCGACTGTTGATGTTTGTTTTGAGAAAGGCACTAGTCCGCTAATGATTGGTTTGCAATACACTACTGCATCGTTAGCGAAATGTTACGAAGGCAGTATGCGGAAAATAAACTATCCGTTGATTAAAGATTTTGATGTGAAGAAAATCAAGAAATACACCATCGAAAACCAGAACAATCTCTCGCTTGCGGCAGATGAGCAAGAAAGCTACGCGATAAAAAAGAAAGACGATGATATTCCTTTGCCTTTTTAATGGACCGCTTAAACCAATACAGAATTTTGTGGATACTTGTATTCTTTGACCTCCCCACGGAAACCAAATCGCAAAGGTCGGTTGCGGCAAAGTTTCGGAAAAACATTTTGAAGGATGGTTTTGCCATGTTTCAGTTTTCAATTTACCTGCGCCATTGTAGCAGCAGAGAAAATGCAGACGTACACATTAAAAGGGTAAAAAATATTTTGCCGGCAAAAGGCCATATCGGCATTATGACCATTACGGATAAACAGTTTGGAATGATGGAACTTTTCCACGGAAAAGTTGAAAAAGCCCTCCCTGATACCCCACAACAACTCGAACTTTTTTGACAGGATTATAAATTGATTTAGAATTTAATCGAAGAGCTATAAACCCTTCGATTTTTTTAATTCTAAATTTTCAATTAAACTACTGATATTCAATTTCTTAAACTAGGGTATGTTGATGTAAATATCAGTAGTTCAAAGAATGAAAGCAAATCACAACTAATAGCTTCCTCAATAATTTCCGCTGCAGTTGATGTAAATATCAGTAGTTCAAAGAATGAAAGCAAATCACAACTAAGTTGCGATGCTAAATCTTTACCCGCTTGTTGATGTAAATATCAGTAGTTCAAAGAATGAAAGCAAATCACAACTGAGGAATAGCGCACTTCTGGTAACATGCGGTTGATGTAAATATCAGTAGTTCAAAGAATGAAAGCAAATCACAACGAGAATACGCCTTGGGTTTCTGCATTCCTCGTTGATGTAAATATCAGTAGTTCAAAGAATGAAAGCAAATCACAACCAATGCGGTAATGTTGCACAATGCCTTGCGTTGATGTAAATATCAGTAGTTCAAAGAATGAAAGCAAATCACAACAGATTGGGGTACTACATAGCACAACCACAGGTTGATGTAAATATCAGTAGTTCAAAGAATGAAAGCAAATCACAACTTAAGTCGTCTGCCACACCAACTGATTGACGTTGATGTAAATATCAGTAGTTCAAAGAATGAAAGCAAATCACAACCCCTTCCTGCTCAACCTTGTTACTGTCCGCGTTGATGTAAATATCAGTAGTTCAAAGAATGAAAGCAAATCACAACTTATCAAAACATCTGCACAAAGCGTAATTT
>JBBSTQ010000170.1:0-6976 GCA_038235745.1 Sphingobacteriales bacterium | reverse complement strand
AGCAATGGCGCAAAATTAACTTGGCAAACTGCTTCAGAAGCTAATAATAACAGATTCGAGATTTTACGTTCAACGGATAACAAAACTTACGTGAATGTTGCAACTGTTAAAGGCAAGGGAACCACGTCGGCAAACTCTTCTTATTCTGTTTATGATGCTAACCCAGAAAACGGTGTAAATTATTATAAGTTGGTGCAAGTTGATAACGATGGAACAACAAAGGAGCTAGCAATAAAGTCGGTTAGATTTTCTTTAGAGAAAGCATCTGCTCTAAGCGTTTATCCTAATCCGGCAAACGGTATCTTAAATTTGGTTTATAATAATAGCAACGGTTCAAAAATTGCTACGCTAAATTTAGTTGGGGTTGACGGCAAAACATTTATAAACAAACAAGTAAATCTAATCAACGGCGTCAATACTTATAAAATTGACGTTAGCAAATTACAGCCAGCTACTTACACTTTAAACATACAAGCCGGCAGTCAGCAAGAAAGTATCAAAGTTATGATTAAGTAAAAAATTTGTCCTTAATATAAAACAAAATCTATCCTGAATATTTTTGTTGTACAATTGACCTTGAAAAATGAGCTTACACTCTTCTTTCCGAACAATGAAATTTGTTGGATTTGAGTTTTTCAGCAAGCCTAAGCAGTAAGCGACCTTAAATATGAAAACGAAATATCACTTATTCAAAATATTTCTGATCGCACTCTCTTCAATGTCAGCATTTGGGGCGAACAAAAACAAGTTTGAGGTTTCTAAATATGTACTGATAAATTTAGACAGTGTTAGTACCTTTAAAATTACAAGGGTAAAGCTCAATGCAACAAATCTTTATAAGAAAGACATTGACATAGAAATGATTTAATTTAAGGGATGATAAGGACAACCTAATTCTTTTCACAATTTTCCCTACAACAGAAAGAAGTCTTTGGAACAAAGTAAATATTGATTCCTTAAACTATTCAGTTAGTAATGTAAACGAGTTGTTAGATGATTTCCAAAAGAACGAAAAACGATATATTTCATCGACCTTAAAACCCGTAGACTTA
Organism: Sphingobacteriales bacterium; assembly: GCA_038235745.1. GTDB lineage: Bacteria > Bacteroidota > Bacteroidia > Sphingobacteriales > Sphingobacteriaceae > Pseudopedobacter. Next base: position 5,924 of record JBBSTQ010000170.1, on the reverse strand, counting down.
TTTAAAAGAGGCGATCTTAATCTTATTATAAAGGAAAATGGAAAGTATTTCTCATCAAACTACTGCTTAACTGAGTGTTTTAAGATTTTACAAAAACCTTTAATTTTCCCGAACCTAATGGGGAGTTCGTACATCAACATTTTGTCGCCAGCTATTTCCGTTAATGAGTATGAAAAAAAACATAAAAGTATTTATAACAAATATTCTGTGAATTCTTCAAGTTCAAGTATTGGTTCTGCCTTAAGATATCCGTTGGAAAAACCTCTAAGTTTTCGTTCTGGTTTAATTTCAGTAAATGGGATGAAGGGTTATAAATTTTGGATATTTACCGATTGGCGGGTCGACGATGGTTTGAATAAACAAAGAGGAATTGACAGATTTGTATATACTCCCAACATGGGTATTGTGGCAGGTTCTTTTGATTATTGGTTTCGGAGCGGGGTTGACAATAAATTGATACTTGAGAATTATTTAAACGAGCAGGTTATGATGCCTATATCAATAAATGGAACAATATTGCATTAAATACTTTAGCGTAGTTACTCAATCTGATAAAAACCGTATTACAAATACCAATAATTCTTTTAAAATTAGACAAAAGGTGTTAAATGCTAAAACTATAATCTGCTTTTTGATTCTTACGATTTCAGCAAGTAAATTAGTTGCACAAGAAAACAACGAGGGGTTTGATGAAGCATTTATCAAATCTTTTAGTAAGAATTTTAGAATACCAGAGAGTATGAGAGATCCCTGTACTGGGAGCGTTGTTCTTTTAGCTGTTGAACCAGATAAAAGTGGTAAGATTGGCAATTTTAGGTTTTCTGATAATGCATCAGCGTTTTTAAAAGAAGGGTTAAGAAATACAGTTGGAAAACTAGACAACACAGTCCAACAACAAACGAAATAGAAAGTTCAATCGCATTTGTTGTATTTAATTTGACAATGATAAATTAACATTATAATAATGGAATTCTCGGTAATAAGTGCGCTTAAAAAATCCTTAGTTATAGCTATAATTTTTCTCGCTATTGGTGCAAATGCGCAAACAAGCGACTTATAAATTTATTTTAAAAAATCATAGTATCCGTTAAATAGTTGGATTCTTGTAAGTGGAATTACTTGGTATTGGAACTAAGTACTAATAAACACAACCTATTAAATATTAAATTGCTAAATAAAGTTGACGAAAGTTTTAAAAAAAGGCATTGAACCCTTACAAAACTATAAGGTTAATAGCATCGATAAAAAAAGTTTACCGGCTGTCTTAATAATCACAATTCAGGATAATAGAGGGATTTGTGAAAATTTATATTTAAAAACATTGAATCCAAGTGATGTTTTACAAGAGATTATACCATTTATTTCCGAGTCTACGAATAACCGGCAATCTTTAAAAAAAACATTGGAGTAATGGTCGGTAAGCTTGAAACTCCTAGTCATTAACAATTGGTTTGTAAAAATAACTGAATGAAAATACTTCATAATATTTCACAGGTTTGTAGATTAACTGCGCTAATCTCATTTATCATCGGCTCGATTATTTTTATCATTTATAATCTGACTGATTCAGTGCTGATTGTTGTTTTCGGATATATTTTCGTTATCATTTGTGCAATTGTTAACATGGTCTTTTTTATCTTTTTATTAACTGAAATGAGCCAGTCCAAAGAAAACAGAACAAAAAATTTGACTTCAATTTTTATCATGCTGTTAAATATACCTATTTGCATAGCTTACATCATGATAGCTTTTACTTAGGCTGTTTAAAGCTCTTAAAGCAATCGGTTGAAGTGATAGGTATCAGCTTTAGTTTTTAAATAAGTTGTCGAAATTTGACAATCAGAAATTTATCAAAAGTTGCTTATGGCCTATCTAGCGCAAGTCTTCCGAGCAGTGGCATGGAGCGAAAGAAAACTTGTGCTTTTGATTAAAACAACATAAAGCACAAAAAAAGCTCTCAGTAAAACAGGAAGGTATGAATTAATTTCCGTTAACTTTTATAGGTTTCTAATGCCTAAGAAATTGAACAAGATTGTTAAGCTCTCTAGGTTTAACGAGTCTGGAGACTCTATTCCATTAAGCAATCCGTAGAAATCGCTTCGCTATATTCTACGGACAGATTGGCGGTTTCAGGGAGCAATACAAATGGCAAGAGGATATTTAAACTGACACCCCAATAATCAGCTGGTGCTGAAGCTAAATCCATCCATCGTAATGAAATAAAATCAAAAAAGAGTTCGGAAAACTCCCGAACTCTTTAAAATCCAAAAGACACATGGATTAATGTTTTTTAAAGTCTTTATTTGCTAAGAACCTTGGTTGACGATTGATCTGTTTTTATAATGTACAGGCCTTTTTGAAAACTTGATAAATCTACTTGATTTCCCTCGCCCTTTAAAACTTCAACTCCCGTTAAATTAAGTACATGCCATTTGCTTTCGTTAACAAGGGTAAATACTCCTGTTGAACTAGGATTTGGATAAACCGCAACACTATTATTTGTTAAAGTAAACTTGGCATGGCGCACTCCTTTTTCGGTAATCTTTCCGTTGAAGTCGTACTGCAATAGTTTGTAGTAATTCTCTTTTTGAGGATGATTATCGCGAACGCTATACAACGCGGTTATGTTACTTGTTCCTTTCCCTTTAACAGTAGCAAGATCTGCGTAGTCTCTTCCGTTTTCAGATTTTTGAACAACAAATTTGTCGTTGTTAAGCTCTGAAGCAACTTCCCAACTTATTTTCACGCCACTGTCATCAGCTTTAGCGGTAAAAGAAATAAGCTCAACAGGTAAAGCTTTAGCTACAATTTCAATGCGGTCTAAATTAAAAGCAGCGCTCACTACATTAATTCTTAGAACGTGTGTTCCTGCGGTTAAGCTTACATTTTCAACGGGAACACGGTCATATGTTACCCAGTTTGCCGTTTGTGGTAAGGCAACGTTATTAAATAATACAATTCCTTCGTCTTTAAATTCTGCACCAATTTTACCTCCTCCGGCTCTTCCCGAAGAATAATGAACATCAAAATCATAAGTGCCAGTGGTAGCCACGTTAATAGTATACTCTAACCATTCGCCGGTGGCTGTGTAGCCAATAACATACTTACCGTCACTTGGATTTCCTAAAGTTCCGATATCTACATTATCTGTTCTGTAAACGTTTCCGGTGTTGCCATCATTGCTATCATGATATGCCAGTCCTTGGCCCCCTTTATCATAGTTTTCTCCTTCAATAACGCCAGATATAGCAATAGGAGTTCCGGTAAAAGGTTCTTGCACTACAGGTGTGGAACTTGTGATGTTGATAGAACTGATGGTTGTTGCTGAATTAGTTTCTGTTAAAACCAGTTTTAATACGTGGTTTCCAGCAGCTATATTTTCTAAACCAGCATTCGGATACGCAGTTGTACCCCACTCAAATGGAGCGCTGGTAATAGCACTCACCAAAACATCGTCTAAAAACAATTCGACTTTTTGAACGCTTGTACCCGATGCTACCTGCGCTTCTACAGAGACATTGCTTCCGGGTAAAAAATTGTCGCCAAATTTGGGAGATTTAAATGAAACTCCTGCCGGCGCAGTAAGTAGATAGCTTTCAAACAACGCTTTCAACTTCGGAACATCGCAAAGCTCATCACCACCGGAATTAATGGTTGCCCAATAATAAACCATACCTGCGTCAGAACAATCAAACTTACCCACTATAGCGGCATATTCCATTTCTGCTGATTGCGCCTTTACACCTCTGTCCCAAAGCCAGTTTAACCTATTGTCCGTGGCGTCTCTTGCCCAATGCCAATCGCTTAACGGTGTTTTCAAGAGTGCATTTTGATCGGGGATTTCATGTACGTTAGCATTTAAAATGCCCAGTGCAATTACATCTTTTAAGTCGTAATCATCGCCCACATCATTTGCAGGGTGGTGTGTAACAATGTGGATGTATTTCCTTTTTGCAACATCGCTTTTATTAACGGCTTCCCACATAATATCGGGTTCACCTGCTTCAATTATCCATAACGGATCTGTTGCGGTGGAGCTGTTTATCTTATTTTTTAAATCTTCTATGGTTGCCGCTTTTTCTTTGATACAATTGTAAAATCTGATGTGATCAAAGCCACCCCATCTTAGTGCAGTTCCATCAGCGCTGGTTTGCATTTCTACCTCTCTATACTCACCTCCGGGATCGCTACCTCCTTTTCTTAAATCGCAGGAATGCGAATAATGCACCAATTTATCTGCTAAGCCCATCGCTTTTAAAATAGCTAAGGTTACCGGTGTGCCGATGATATCATCCGAATCTCTATAATTACCATCTGCCACTACCGCAACTCTCCCTTGAAAAAGTGCGGGAGTCATAGATACACCTCTCCAACGACCTCTAGCCCAAGCCGTACCGCCTCCCTCGGGCACTAAACCGTTTGTATGGGTATTTGATTCCACACTAATTTGATCTCCGTTGTTAATTTGGATTGCTTTAAATGAACCATACTGAAGCCTATATTCGTCGGCGGCTGTAATTCTGGCATTCGTAAAAGAACCTTTTGCCACTCCGTTGACTAAAAAACGATAGGTGCATTCGCCATCAGACTCTGAAAGCGTTGATAAGTTAACATCATAAAGACCACTTATACCAGTAAATGTAGTACTTGCTCTGGCGTATTTATCCCTATCCGCCACAACACTTGCATTTATAGCCAAGGCATTTCTTACCGCATCTTTATAGTAAACCACATCTCCTTTATCTAACTCTTCAAAATGTTTTAACCCTTCATATTCGTAACGCTCAACAGCTCCGTTGTTATCAATTGTTGCGGATTCGGTGGTTAAAGCTTTTGCAGCAGTTTGGCTGTTTAGCGAATTAACAAATAAAATTCGGTCGATATTGAACCTGGTGGAGCGGCCAGAAATGGTCAAAGTGTAGGTTTGCCCTGCTTTAAAATGGTATATCGCCGATGGTTGTACGTGGTTGATATCAAATTTAGATGCCCAGCCCCAATCGCCGTTTCCTCCCCTACCCACAAACATTTTGGTATCTTGGTTGAGCCAAGACATATTAGGCGGGCCGCCAGCGCCCACAGTATAATCTCCTTCTAATCTTACCCAAGCGTCATTGCTAATATCAGTTGGTTCACCGGGAAGCAGTCTTGACCGTCCCCTAATCAACAACGCATAATCTCCCTCGGTACTCACTTTAAAAGTATATCTTAAGGGCGACTTTGGAGTACCATGACCGGCTGGCGAATTACCGGTAAACTCAATAAAGCCAGACCCCGAAAAGCCTGTGAACCCAGCACCGCTTGTCCATAGCCCTAGTGAACTTTGTGTGTTTTCGGCCTCCATTAATACCACGCCACCGGTTTCTTGATAGATGATCTCCGCATAATTATCTTTTGCGGATAAGGATAAAACGATTGCCAATAAGCATCTAAATGCCCATCTAAGTTTAATTGAAATTTTGTTTGGTTGGTTGTTTTTCATATTCAGTTAATTATTTATTGGTTTTATATGGATTTATAAGAATGCCTTTGCCTAACAAAAAACAAAATGAAATAATTAAGACAGACACGGCGCACAATTGCTGCTTCAACAAGTTGAAATAAATTCAGCCTTGTTCTGTCCTAATTACCGACCTAAAAAATCATAATCATTTTAAAGAAATATTGATAAACAGAAACCTATTATAAAAGGTTAATTATTTAATTGTAATTGGTTCATTGGTCGGTAGCGATAGAAACTACCTTGTTACAATGTTATTGTTTTTTAAGAAAACAACTGTCCTGTAGTATGCTGTTCGCTAGGCGCTGTTTACGGACTTGTTTTGTATAATTAAAAAAGATGTTTAAACACTTAGCTTTTTCTAGCTTCGGATAATAAAAAATATGCTGACTAAACTATTAGATCTGATGGATGGCGAATTTGTGGT
>JBBSTQ010000169.1:0-7068 GCA_038235745.1 Sphingobacteriales bacterium | reverse complement strand
CACTTTTAACCTCACTTTTTTAAGTAGAAAGTAAAAGATGGTTGCAGTAATTAACCCTACTACACTCTGAATCATTAGCGTGTATTGCGCACCAATATGCGTAGCAGAAAAGCCGACCAAAAAACTTCCTAAGGGTAGCATCCCTTGGAAAGCCATGGCAAAATAACTAATAACCCGACCCCTCATTTTATCATCCACATGTGTTTGGATAAAACTATTTGAACCCGAAATTTGGATCATTTGCCCTATTCCAGATATCATGAGAAAGACCAAAGCCAAGCCCAACCATGGCGTAAAAGCGAAAAGCAATAAACTACTTGCAAACATAAAAATTGAGAGGACAATAATTTTCGCCAAATTTTTCAACTTGCTTGCTCCGGCTAAATATATTGCTCCCCCTAAAGCACCAAGACCCATTGCGCCCTCTAAGTAACTTAAAGTTAAAGCATCTCCTTTAAAAATGTCTTTTGCAAAAATAGGTAATAGCGTAACTATTGGCATTAAAGAAAAACTGATGCAAGCCATCAACAAAATCATCAAACTTAGATCAGGCTTAGCTTTAAGGTATAAATAACCTTCTTTTAAACCTCCCCAAGCACTTTGCGTAGTCTTTTCGATTTTACGAGGTTCAATTTTAATGGACAAAAGAGACCATATTACAAAGATAAAACTAACGCTATTGATTAAAAAACACATGCCCTCACCAACCCAGGTAATTGAAAATCCTGCTACCACAGGTCCAACTAACCTGGCTAAATTTACCATGCTAGAATTTAGCGCAATTGCATTTGGTAAATCTTTTTTATCATTGATCAGCTCTACCATTAAAGATTGGCGAGACGGGATATCAAAAGCATTGATGCAACCGAGAAAAACACTCAGTATGATAACGCCAGTGGTGCTATAAAATCCACCCAAAATCATAGCGGCCAACAAACCCGCTTGTATCATGGAAGCAATTTGGGTAATCAACAATATTTTATAACGGCTGTGCCTATCCGTTAAGGCACCACCGTAAGGCGATAATAATAAGGCAGGAATTTGTCCGGCAAACATGACTACACCCAATAAAATAGCGGAATTAGTAACATCGTAAACTAACCAACTTACTGCCAGCCGTTGCATCCAAGTTCCGATTAAAGAAACAGACTGACCCGCAAAATAAAGTTTGAAGTTGCGAGATTCCAATGATCTGAAAACGTTGGATAAATTTAATGTTGCCATTGTTGATTAAACAATTTAGGGATGCTACAGTTTTTTCTGTTTTGCCAAACTATTCTTTGACCACTGTGTTTGACGGAAAAATAGAATTTCGCATAGTTTATGTAAAATATTTGCCACGCACAAACTGATTCCCCGAATCGATAGCGAGCGAGTAAAAACGACAGAGATTTTTTTCGGAACGTATAAATTGTTCTGCTAGGATCGATAATCCGGTTAAAGTAACTTCTTATCAATAATCGTAACAGTTCACGTTAGTCACCGTTCTTCAACTCTTCTAAGTGCGCTACGTCTTTTAAATCAAAAGGAGTTTCCTGATAAACAAAATAGTTCAGCCAGTTATTGAACAACAAATTTGCATGACCCGTCCAGCAAACCAAAGGCGCTTGATATGGGTTGTTGTTTCTATAATAGTTTTCTGGCACTGGTACGGTAAGTCCCCTATCCACATCGCGTTGGTATTCGGTATGGAGCGTAAGTGGCGCATACTCGGAGTGCCCGGTAAGATAAAACTCTCTTCCGCCTCTTGATGCTGCTATAGCTATTCCTGCTTCTTCAGACTCTGATAAAATGGAAACCTCTGGCTCACCTTCAATATCCTTTTTAAGCATGGTGGTGTGCCTGCTATGCGGAATAAAAAACTCATCATCAAAACCTCTGAACAAAGGATGTCCTTTTTCTGTTGAGGTATGTTTGAAAACCCCAAAGAGCTTTTTATCTAAGGGAACTTTCGGCACCTTGTAAAAGTGAAATAATGCAGCCTGCGAAGCCCAACAGATGTATAGGGTTGACGTAACATGTTTCCTTGCCCAATCAAAAATGCTCGTCACTTCGCTCCAATAGGTTACTTCTTCAAAATCAAGCATTTCTACCGGCGCACCAGTGATAATCATCCCGTCATAGTAATTATTTTTTACCTGACTAAAAATTTTGTAAAATTGGTCTAAATGCTCTTCAGAAGTGTTCTTTGATACATGAGAATCCAATCTTAAAAACTCTACTTCCACCTGTAATGGGTTGTTGGATAGCAACCGCACAAAATCAGTTTCAGTAGTGATTTTGATGGGCATTAAGTTAAGAATAAGCACACGCATTGGGCGAATATCCTGAATATCAGCCCTCAACTCACTCATCACAAATATATTTTCCTTTTTCAAAAGCTCTATCGCTGGAAGATTATCTGGTATCTTAACTGGCATATCAAATCTTGTTGACCGTTTTTATTTTGGGCAAAAATAGAAAGAAATTTTTGGAACGGTTACGCAATTTGAACCTAGCTTGTGTTTTAAATGCAATTTTCAACACGCTTTGTAGAAGCGGATGAATCAACAGCAAAATAATAGCGCAAGTTTAACAAAGATAAAACACCCCCTCAACAGCGAAAATTGAAGGGTGTTTATATTAATTTATAATCGTAAAATTATCTGTACTCACTACGGTTTGCCCATTTGCGGAAACACTAATTTTCATTGACGACGGATTGATGTTAGACGGAACGGAAACGGTAAGTCTTGTACCCGAAACAGTAAGCACTTGCGTAGCAACTGTGCCAAATTTTACAATATTCCCGTTGAAGTTACTAATAAACCCAATTCCGTCGATTGTCACTACAGTACCCGCCACGCCAGATTTCGGCGAAAAAGAATTAATTTCTGGACCAGTTACCGTAAAGTCTGCTGCTGAAACAACGCTAGTGCCACCAACCGTTAAAGTGATTTTGGTTTTGCCCAAACTAGCACCAAAAGGCACAAAAAACTTAAGTGCTCCGGTACTTGTGGTGCTGGCATTAGTGTTTACAGATCCTATTGAAATGGTATAATAAGTATTTGGCAATAAATCACCTATTACATTGACTTCTTGGCTTACACCACCAATTGCTGGACTAAAGCTAGTGATGGTAGGTGCTTTAACCTTAAACTTTTGTGGGGCTTTAATAGTAAACGCACCCACAATAAGTTCAATATCGTAATCCCCAGCAGCAAGTGTGTTAGGTATGTTAAAAGATACTGAGTTGGGACTTAAATTTTGTAACGTAACAATTGTTCCTCCGATTTTTATCTTATTGTTGGTGTTATAGTTAGTCGGGAAGTTAACGCCCACTAATGAAATCAATGAGCCTGCAAGCCCCGTTGTGGAAGAAACACTATTGATAGTAGGCAAGTTCACTGTAAACTCATCGGGCAAAATGGTGGTAATACCATCAACAACCACAGAAATTTTAAACTTTTCTGTAGGAATATCATCCGGAACGGTTATCCTAATCTCGCTGCTGTTGTTAGCGTAAAAATTAGTTATTTCCCTAGCTCCCAAGTATAAGCGCATTCTACCGTTTGTATAGCCTGTAGGTATGTTTGCGCCGTAAATAGAAATTGCACTACCCAAAGTGCCTGTCTTTGGCGAAAAAGACGTGAATTTTGGCGAAATGGTAAATGTATAATTATTACCTAATTGCTGGCCGTTTACGGATACGCTAACACCCACTTGGTTGTTATAATAACTTTGTGAGTTTATCCCATCTGGGACAATAACTGTTATTTTAGTTGCTGTTACAGCAACTACCACCGCTTTCTTATTGGCAAAAGTTACAAAAACCCGGTTAGGGTCGTCAGTAAAGAACTGACCGAAGATAAAGACTGTATCTCCTGCGCCACCGCTTGCTGGGCTAAGGTTGCTAGCGCTTGAAACTGGCAGATTGACCGATTTTGAATCGCCATAGGCAGTTCCTTTATCGTTTGTTACGTACGCTCTGGTATATAAAGTCCGGTTGTAATTGTAGTTATTCAGATAAACTTCGCTCTCTGTTTGAAAATCGCCTACAGGAAGTTCGCTACCTAAAGAAATTTTTGTGCTACTTCCATCATTCAATTCTGGTGATGAACCGTAAACAAAGCCATAATCTAAAATTTTATAAGTTCCTTTATTTACGATTGATCCTCTAAATAGGACCTTTCCTTGCGCTGTAATGCTAGGTTGTGCGGTTTGCACTTCGGGGTGTTTACTTTCTTCTTTTTTACAAGAAACAGAAGCGGAAACCGTAAGCGCAACAATCAACAGTTGCTTTAAATACTTTTTCATGATTTCTAGTTACTTAAAACATGTATCCCACTCTTATTCCGTTCATTAGCTTAGGGCCGAATGAAAACGTAGTGCTTTGCTGGTCTTGGTTCAAATTGTTCCCGGAACCGCCTGAAACAGTCACTTCTGGTGTTTTAAACTTTGTGCTTTTAAAGCCGAGATTAAACTCGTAACCAAAAAAGAAGTTTTTCACAATATAAAAATCGAAACCCGAAACGATGTTCACACCAAAACTGGTATAAGCTTGTTCTGTTAGCATTGGGCTTGGGTTGTTCGTATTTTGAGAGGTGTTGTTGAACCAACCGTTTTTAACATTAACATTGCTTTGACCGTTTATTAATTCTTGGGTAGAAGATTTATTTTCGATGCTAAAATCGGCACCGATATAAGGAGAGACTCTTTTAGAACCTATAAAATGTCTTTCAACTCCTAAATTAAGACCAAGCGTTGTGCTTTTTCTTTCGTCTTTGTACCGTTGCGGATTAGTACCGTACGGAACGTTGAAATCATCAAGCTTATTAATGTTACTTACATTGAAGCCTAATCTTAAAGCAACGTTTTCGGTGGTAAAATACCTAAGTTTAATTTGGTTTAAGGAGTTGTTTAAGTTAATGTCTCCTTTAAATGGGTTAACATTTAGTTCTGTAAGCACACTTTTGGCTGCGGGTTTAAAGTCGGATTTCTCGTTACTTGGAACGTTAGGTTTTGAATCTGTTTGAGCATCGGCATTAACTGTAAATAAAAATACCGATAGAAAAAAAAGTAAAGTGTTTTTCATATTAAAAATTTTGCCAAATATATAAATTAGGACAAAACTTTAAACATGCTTATGAAAATATTTTTCAGTGATTAACGCTAATGACTTTTCTGAGTACGAGCACTTTAAACAGGCGCTAACTATTTCGAATACACCACTAGATTTTTTGCTAACTTAATCGTTTATTCGAATAAATAGTTTCCGTCATCATAGGTGGTATTAAAAAAGGCGACGTCGTTCATACCTTTCCATTTCACTTGCTGGTCAAAATCGATTTCAGAAAAAGCTAACGTAGAAGCAGCTATAAAAATATAAAATCAGGTATTTAATAAAGATAAATTTGAACGTAATAATTATTGATTAATCAATTGTTCAAATTTATCTGGATGCTAACTAATTCTACTTTGACAAACTTATAACCAATAAGATATTCGATTAATCGCTTAGTAATGAGATATTTAATTTGTTTATATCACGAAATAGTGTTATATTTAGGTATGTAAGCAATTCTCCCAAAAATTTAAGAAAAACACGTGGAATATCATCAATTGAAGAACGGTTTAATGTGTTTTTTACAAACAAGACATTGATATTCAGGACAAAAAAAAGTAAATGCATTGAAAAAGCTTTGTTTTATATAAAAGCACTATACACGACGGAAAAGTCGCACAGGAATATTGAAAAGATGACAGACGGTTATCCAAAAGAAGATTATTACAAGATTCAACACTTCATCAGCGAGTCGCCATGGAGTGCCGGGGAGGCTATGTCAGAAGCGGCAAAAGACGTAAACAACTTATATATAGGGCGTAAACACGTTGCATTGGTAATCAATGAGTCGGGAGAGGAAAAGAAAGGGAATGAATCGGTTGGAGTCGGGCATCAGTACTGCGGCAATTTGGGCAAGACCTGCAATAGTCAGTCAGCAGTTTATGCCGCTTTGGTAGCCGATAATCTGGTAAGTATTGTTGATACAAGGCTTTATTTGCCAAAGAGCTGGACGGACGATGAGAAAAGATGTAACAAGGTAGGCATCCCAAAAGACCGTCAGGTCTTCAAAACAAAAACAAGATTGGCCCTTGATATCGTTAAAGCTCAACGAGCTGCCGGCATACGTTTCGACTGGATCAACGCCGATGGGCTTTATGGGAATGATCTGGTGTTACTGAGTGAACTAGAGAGGTTAAACGAACTTTATGTAATCGATATCCACAGCAATAAATCGGTTTATTTAGAACCTTTTGAAGTAGAAATAAAAGAGAAAAAACCAGGTAGTAGAGGACGGGCCTCAACAAGACCGTTACCCAACAAAAAGTTGGTCAATGCCAATCAACACGTAGCGGGTTTAGATCAAAAAGACTGGAAAAAAGTAATTTTGCGAAACGGTACAAAAGGTTTACTGGTAGTTGAGACTTATGTAAAACAAGTTTATTTGTGGAATGAAGCAGAAAACACAAGCATCACTAAAATGCTGATTGTTAGCAGGAAAAAAGACAGTAAAGGCCAATGGGAACACAAGTATGCGTTTTCAAATGCAAAAGATGGCCAGTTTACCATAGATGAACTGGCTTACATGCAGTGTCATAGATATTGGGTCGAACATGGCTTTAGAGAGGCAAAACAAGAACTGGGAATGACCGATTATCAGGTAAGGGGCTGGCTGGCCTGGCATCACCACATGGCATTGGTCATGATGGCAATGGCATTTACATTAAGTGAAAAAATTACTCAAAAAGAAGAAATGCCCTTACTTTCCGCAAGCGATGTCCGCCTAATTTTAATACATAGGTTTGCCGAAACTTCAAAGGCCAAATTATCGATAGAAGAACAAATAAAAATCCGTCATCGAAAAAGAAAAACGGATATCATTAATAGCTACAAAGCAAATGGTCAAACTGAAAAATTACAGCTTTAGTAAGTTTGTCAAAGTAGAACTAATTAAAGTATCCATTTTTGGATGTATTGTAACGTTAATCCTCGTTGTTGCCTACTCAATAATGACAGATTATTAATCT